>JAOUPX010000066.1 GCA_029879645.1 Nitrospinota bacterium | reverse complement strand
ATGACACCCCACCAAATAGCTGAAGCCCAAAAATTGGCCGATGCATGGAAACCCACTTCCTGGGAAGAGTTATCCATGGCTTCGGACAAGTAACATTTTTCAGAATGTTGCAGGATATTGACAGGGATTGAGGGTCGGACCATATTAATTATGGGAGGAGGCAATAGGGTCGACTCCTGTTATAGCCGATCGTTGTGAGAAGTGGTTTTAAACCGAAGGGTAGTCAGTTTCATCGGCTATAAGGTTAGAAGGGGGTTGCCTTCGAAAGAAGTGGAATTGCAGGGAAGACAACCCCCCGGGATCTTTTCCGAGTCGCGTGCGCAAAAGGAAAGGGTCCTTTTTTTATGGGCTGAACTTTTAATATTCCTTCCCTTACAGAGGGGAGGATACAGGTGGGGTGGGGTTTTTCAAAAACACTATAAAAGCAAGGTAGGGGAGTATCATAACCTCCCCTGTTTCCCCTCCTTTGTAAGGAGGGGAGCAAATTACCCCCGGCGGTTCGCCGGCCGGGCAGGGCTTGGTACAAATTTAAAATCCAGATACTTCGTCGCTGATGGCTAATCAGGAAGGCATACCTGTCGCCCTGAGCTTGTCGAAGGGTGACAGGTTTTGGTTCTGAAAAAAGGAAGGGGTCATCAACCACCCCCCGCCCCTCCTTTGGAAGGAGGGGCGCCGGGCCAGGCCCGGTGCAAATTTAAAATCCAGATACTTCGTCGCTGATGGCTACTCAGGAAGGCATACCTGTCACCCTGAGCTTGTCGAAGGGCGGCAGGTTTTGGTTTTGAAAAAAGGAAGGGGTTATCAACCACCCCCAGCCCCTCCTTTGGTAGGAGGGGAGTTAAATCACCCCAACCCCTCTTCACAAAGAGGGGCATATTGATTACAGGCCTCCCTTGCCCTTGTATTTCTGCCATTCGCCCCAGCCGGTGAGGCCGAGGCCGGTGAACAGTATCCAGGTGGGGTGCAGGACGTTTTCCGGATTGTTGAAATACAGGATCAGCATCAGCCCGACACCGGCCATGGTGATGATCAATCCCCAGTACACCTTTTCCATACCCTTCTCGAACAGGTCCGGATCCTTCAGCTGCTTGCGGAATTCGGGTTTTAATTTGTACTGAAACATATTTACTTTCCTTCGATGGCGGTAGTCACCGCCTCGTTCAAAGAGAGCATTCCATAATGCAGATAATAAAATATTCCTCCCCTTACAGAGGAGGCCTTTGCATAACTAATTAGTGGGATTAAAAACTGCAGTTTTAAGCCGTGGCCAAACTGAGGAAAAGTCATGAGAGCCCCCTCATCCTAACCTTCTCCCACCAGGGGAGAAGGAACCTTTATACTCCCTCTCCCTTGATGGGAGAGGGCTGGGGTGAGGGTGGTTTCCTATATATTACCTTTTAACTCCTTTTGCAAAGCCCTCATTCGTAAGGAGGGGAAATATTAACACGATCATAATTATCACTTAAGCAAAGCTTTCCTCGTTCAAACGGCCGGAGCGGAAACCTTCCGGGTCCACCGTCACCCTTTTAAAACCGATTTCCAGAAACCGCTTGAGTACCGGCTCGAACAGGTTTTCTTTGTAAAAGCGCGGAAGGTCTTCAGCAGGCAGTTCGATGCGTGCCGTATCGCCCAGATGCCGCACGCGCATTTGCTTGAAGCCGAGCGCGATCAAAACATCTTCCGCCTGTTCGATCATCGCCAGTTTTTCGGGAGTGACCGGTTGTTCATAGGGAATGCGTGACGACAGGCAGGGCATGGCCGGTTTGTCCCAGATGGGAAGACCCAACTGCCGCGCCAGGTCGCGCACATCCTGTTTGGTGAACTCCGCTTCGCACAGCGGACTGCGCACGTTGGCCTCGCGCGCGGAGACCAGGCCCGGCCGGTGATCCCCCAGGTCGTCGACGTTGGTGCCGTTGACGATATGTTTCAGGCCGCGTTGGTCGGCGACTTCGCGCAGTTTGGAATACAATTCCGATTTGCAGTAGTAGCACCGGTTGACCGGGTTGGCGGCGTAGTCGGGCGAGGCGACTTCTTCGGTGTCGATAAAGCAATGCTCCACGCCCAGTAGTTTCGCCAGGTCCGCCGCAGCGGCCCGTTCCCTTTGCGCCAGGCTGGCCGAGTTGCCCGTCACCGCCAGCGTTTTATCTCCGAGGACTGAATGCGCCACCGCCAGCAGAAGGGCGCTGTCGACCCCTCCGGAATAGGCGACTAAGAGGCTCTCCATTTCCCGGAGCAGTGATTTTAATGCTTCGTGTTTTTGTTGCAGAGTCATATGGAGGTTGCGTAAAAGGGGCATCGAAGGCCGCTGGCGGTCAGCCAATGGCCTCTCCTCGCTGGAGGAGTTAGCCGCCGATGGCGTGCATGGCGCGGACGGGGCGTTCGAAGCTGTCGAGGTTGATCTTGTGGCCGGGTTCCTTGGTGACCAGCGCCGCCCGGATTCTCTGTTCGATATCGTCGTTGGTAGCCCCCTCGCGGATCAGTTCCTTGAGGTTGTGCTCGTTGGTGGAGAACAGGCAGGTGCGCAGTTTGCCGTCGGCCGTCATGCGGATGCGGTTGCAGTAGTCGCAGAACGGATTGCTGACGGCGGTGATGATGCCGATTTTCCCCTTGCCGTCGGAGAACGAATATTCGCTGGCCGGGCCGATTTCCAGTGAGTTCTTGATCGGCACCAACTCGTATTTCTCTTTGATGATATCGATGATTTCGTGGCCGAACAGAACCTTGTCGCGTTCCCAGGTCTGATCGGCATCCAGCGGCATGAACTCGATGAAGCGGATTTCGAGATCCTGCTCCCGGCCCATTTCCACCAGCTTGAGGATTTCCTCTTCTGAGAAATTTTTTACCGCCACCGCGTTGATTTTGATGGATTCGAATCCGACTTTCCGGGATTCGGCGATACCGTCCAGCACCTGTTGCAGACAGTCGCGCCGGTTGACGTGGGTGAATTTATCCTTATCCAGGGCATCGAGGCTGATGTTGAGGCGCTTCAGGCCCGCTTCCCGCAAAGCCACCGCCTGATCCTTCAGGAAAAAGGCGTTGGTGGTCAGGGCGATATCCTCGATACCGTCCACCCCATCCAGCATTTTGACGAGTGCCGGCAGGTTTTTTCGGAGAAGCGGTTCGCCGCCGGTCAGCCGCAGGCGGTAGATTCCCATTTTGGACACGACCTGGGCGATTCGGGTGATTTCCTCAAAGGACAGCAATTCGCCGCGGTCCATGAACTCAACGTTGTCCGCCGGCATGCAGTATGTACAGCGGAAATTACAGCGGTCGGTGACGGAAATGCGGAGGTTGACGATCTTCCGCCCCATGCCGTCGACCAATATGGGCCGTTCCTTTTGGGTTGCTTCGCTCATAAGTCTGTTTCCCGAATGCCTGTTTATGCCGGGGAGAGGGCTCCGCCGGGGAAGAATCGTTCGTCTCAGAACCTATCGGTTTAATTTGAAGAAATTATACCCTTTTTTTTCGCGGCGATGCACCAAAATAGTGGTTTTTCCAAACCTTGTCCTTTGCGAAAACAATGGGGTAGCTATCCGATCGACCGTATTCCAAGCTCAGATATTATCTGTTTTTATTGGATTTATAGCGCAGGAGGAGCACGTTCGGAGATTATTCGATAAGGCAGGAAGTCGCCGGATCGGCCTCTCAGTCCCATTTTTATTTTAAAAAAGGTTATTGAGGAGCCTCAATGATTACTTAGCTGATCGAGTGGATGGCGATCTGCCGCAAGGCGTATCCCTGGAGGGAAATCGAAATGGCTGATAGGCTGACCGGTATAAGGGAATCCGGTCGGTTCAGGGAAATTCCCAATACGATAAAATTGCAAATCATTGAGGTGACTAGAATATACAAAGGATGGAATTCCATGTTGACCTCTTTAAGATTAGTTTTCACTGATGGAAAAGAAACTACGGCTTTAAGTGTTTTTTTACGTATCGATAGAAAGCAACTCTCTTTGCTATTTCTGGGGCCAGGCAAAGGATTACTTCATCCTCTGTCCCAAACTCCAGGGTACGCTCGCTATCTTCACCCTGTTTTTCTTTAACCTTGAATCCGGGGGCTTCCTCCAAGCTCACTTTGTGTTGCCACAGATTAAGCCTCCAATACTCCTTCTGCCTCTCTTGGATTTTATAATTTGGATCGATGGACCAACTCATCCTGCTCGAGTTGTCATCTTCATGACTCACCTCAATGGTTGCGTGGTCGTCTAAAATCGTCGCCTTGATGTACTCCGGTTCAATCGAGGCGATGAGTTCATCAAGCAGGTTGCGAAGGAGTTGGAAACGGATGACCTGGCGGGCATGCAACTCTTCGTTTTTCCTATCGTAGTCCGCCCATTTTTTGAGCTCTGTCTGAATGAGTTTTTGAATTTCGTCTTTGGGGTTCACTTCGGTATTTTTCCCTGATGATAATGTGGATAGAATATTTGGGTTCGGTAATAATCAATTCATTTTAATTTTGGTTGATTTCCCCGTTAGCGAAATCAACCAGTAGGCAATACTGAGGCACAGCACCAGCAATCCATACATCAGGATTTCCTTTGCTTTCTCAGGTGAAAGGGAAACAATCAATATTTTGCGAATCAATGTGGCGATAGCCAGCGCTACAAATGCCGCCAGGGCAGAGTGCCCTCCACGTAGATGCTTGATTTCTTCATCAATCAATTCAATTGCCGCCCATAGGATCAAGAGGCTGCCTAACGTTGTCAAAATACCTTTTTCTACAGTAGTCTGCCCTATGAATAGTAAATAAATGTCATATCCAAATAATCCAATTGCAAACAGCGCGACGATGATCAACGCACTTGCCAATAGATAATTGAAATACAGGCCGATTGTTTTTAAATAGTCCAATAATTTCTTTTCAAGGTTAGATGGGTCGGTGATTTTCATTTGTATTCAATTTTTCATTGATAAAGTTGAGTTTTAACTATTAAGTAAAAAGTAAGAAAATTGGGAAACTTTCACTAAAGCTTTGCCCTGATTTGAAAAGCGGCGGGTATTGTTATGGTCGAGTCAGGCTGCCGCGCGGTTCTTGCGATCGGTAAATTGCTTTCTGATAAAAGGAGAGGTCATGGCTGAAAGAAGACCGCTGTAATCCAGGTCAAATTTCACTTCATCTCCAACCTTTAACTTGTGGTCATTGCTGTCGAGAATAATGTGATCACTGCTCGAACCCAGAATTTCCAGTTTGTTGTCAGGTTTCAAGCCGGACATCTGGATATCCTGCCTCCCCAAAGCAACAATCGCCCTTTGGTGAATTCCTCGGCCCTGGAAATCGGGAATATTGCCAAAAGCGTCCTGGCATATCTTTCCGTAGGGGAGGGACGGCTTTTTCTTGGACTCGATCACCTCGGCAATGATTTGAAATGCGCGCGTGTGCAATCCCGGAATGGCTTTCCGGTTTACTGTTTCGCGACCTAACAGGATTGATTCACCCAGGCGAAGATTGTTGATTCGGCCAATATCTCCGGCAGATTTAAACCACTTGTAGTTCGCGGAATTTCCGCCCGAAATTATTTCCAGACGGATCTGGAATTTTTTCTCAAGGGTATCAGTCAGCTTGGATAGCTCATGCATGTTTTTATTGTCGGGTTTCACCCCTCCATAACAGGCCAGGTTGCCACCAATGCCTACGATTTTTATATGAGGTAGAGAAAGAGTTTTTTCTACAAATTGAGAAAGGTCGCAGGGAAGAACCCCTTCACGCAGATCACCCAGTTCAACCATAATGATGACTTCGTGAGATTTGTTATATGCTTTTGCGTAATGTGAAAGTTTTTTAAGAGTCTCGATCTCTGTGTTAAGGCTGATGTCGACATTAATAACAATGGATTCTGCCTGGCTTAAAGGAGTGCGTAGAAGCACAAACCGAGTGGATATCCCGGCCTTTTTCATTTTTTGAATATTTTCGATGCGGGAGTCGGCAATGAATTGAACGCCACCCTGAATCATTGCTTCGATTATGGTAGGTTCCCCCAGCACCGCTTTAGAAACCCCCATTAGGGAAATTCCTTTTTGCCCATAAAGTTCGGATAACATTCGGGCGTTTTCCCGTATTTGTGTCAGGGAGATTTCAATTCTTGGCATGGGTAGTTTCATGGACTCTTCTCAGACGGGTACCGTCTTGCTCGCCGCCAACACAGGAATGACTTCTAAGCTCATTCGCTTGATTATTTGATTCAATTCTGGGAAATGATTGCCTAAGGCTTTAACCAATTTTCGGCATCCGTGGCTCAATACATCGGTGGTCGGCAACCGAAGATTTTCCTCATAATCCACTACTATTTCTAGGGTCTGCTCGTGGGTCAGGTTTTCATGACTTAACGCAATAGCAATTACTTTAGACTGGGATATCGCTTCAATCAGTTTGATTTCACTCTCAACGCTGGGCATCTCCAAATCCGGAAAATCGCATCGGAATGTCCGGGCAGGTGGATGTTGAAGAATGATGCCATCGGGCATGCTTCCTTTCAAGATACCGAGAGAACTCATAAAAGCGGGATGGCTGACCGCGCTCTGGCCTTCAACTAAAATGATATCTGGCTTTTCATTGGTAAACGCCTGCAGGACGGCGTTTTCTATTTCACCAACCACAAACTGGTTGATTAGTGCATCGGTCGATATGCCATACTTGGCCCCCTGCATCAAACTGGTTTGGCCGGTCGCAATGAGTATCGACTTTAGACCTAGATTGTTCAGTGTTTTATTGAGTTCCACCGCAGTCGTCATTTTTCCACAGGCACAATCTGTACCTAATATAGCGATGACAGGAATATTCACTTCGGATATGCGGCCTGTAAAGACATGCAGATTTTTTAATAGCGGAGGTTTTCTGATGTCCTTAATTTGTATATTGCTCTGAGCGGCCATATGGACGAACTCGAGGTCTTCGGAGAAAAACTGATGAAGACCGTTAATTATGTCCATTCCTTTTTTCATGGCCTCCAGGATAAGAAGCCTTTCTTCGGCCGATATGTAAGTATCCAAGGGGGCCTTGCCGTATATGTAACAATCGGGAACTTCTGCCAGCTTGCTCAAAGCATCCTTTAAGTTTGTGAAAATGGGAATTCCGCTCTTTTCTTCCCCTAACTCTTCCCCTGCATCCTTGCCCGCTAACGAGCTATCAATAATCCCCACGATAGAATAGATTTCAGAGTGCCGAGCTAACGCAGAGGCGGTTTTCCCGTCCACTAGGCCAAATTGTTTTTCACAATAAACCAGGGCCGTTTTTTTTCGGTTAAGTTTGTGGATTCTTTGCGCTTCCTTTTGCCGTTTGGCATACGTAGTTTCATATTTAATCATTGTTGCCTTTCTTTGCTGAATTCGCATTCAACCTTCGCTGCGCGAGGATTGTGACAACGCGGACTCAAGTTTTTGGTAACGCTCTCGTACGGATTGGAATGGCATGCCCTCGGTACGCACATAGCGTTCGGCTCGAATGAACCAGAAGGCCAGTCCGCCGGTGTTATGGGAGGACTCCCATGAATTTCTGCCGGCCCGAACCCCCAGCGATCCTTTTCGGCCGGCTTTCCGCCAACCGCGTGATTCCATGATGATGCGCACCACCACGCCAATGGCTTGTCGTAATCGCTTGCTCCTCTGTGTATTTGCCAGAGACTGATCAATGGAGGGATGTGATTCCAACTCACGGACCACCCCAGCCAAAGGAGGCCTGTCGTGGTGTATCTCCGATTCCTCCATCCGGCGTTGCCTGTTTTCGTCATTAAAGAACTCAAGAACTGCATCGAAAGGCTGATCAGGGTCCTGGGTGATATCGGAAAACGTTCGACCTTGAAGGTCTTCAAGGAACCTCTCGCGTGTAAGGGTTACGCCTGGCATTGTGCTGGACTCCGGGTGTTGGATATTGTCGTTAATGAACAGCTAAAATTTAAAATTTCAAAATTTGAAGGTACAGATATTGTATCTATTGCTTAAGGAAATTGCAAATGCCATCTGGATCACAAATATCGAAGTGAATATAGAGGAGGAAATAGCAAGAAGGAGGTCTGTGGCTTGCAAGAATATGGCTATAGGTTAAAATTGGCGCTGGTGCCTCGTCGATGCCGAGGAATATCATTTTCTCTGAATTGATGAGACCTTTCACCCACTTCCCGCAAAACCGCCGCCTGATCCTTCAGTAAAAAGGCGTTGGTGGTCAGGGCGATATCCTTAATACCGTCCACCCCATCCAGCACTTTGACGAGCGTCGGCAGGTTTTTTCGGAGAAGCGGTTCGCCGCCGGTCAGCCGCAGGTGGTAGATTCCCATTTTGGACATGACCTGGGCGATTCGGGTGATTTCCTCAAAGGACAGTAATTTGCTGCGGTCCATGAACTCGACGTTGTCCGCCGGCATGAAGTAGGTACAGCCGAAATCACAGCGGTCATTTACCGAAATATTGAGGTTTATGAACTTTCGCCCCATGCCATCGATCAGTATGGGCCTTTCATTTTTGGGGCCTTCATTCATAAACCTGTTTTTCGAATGCCTGTTTATGCCGGGGAGAGGGCTCTGCCGGGGAAGAATCGCTCGTCTCAGATCCTATTGGATTCATTTGAAGAAATTATACTGGGTTTTTTTTCAAGGGGATGCGCCAATGCAATGGATTTTTCTTTATTATTTCCCCATATTTTGAATATGCCCAGTAGAAACCGGGATATCCAGCTTTACGTCAAAATGAAAAAATCCCGGAGGTGGACACCTCCGGGATTCATCAAACGTTTCAAGGTAGAGTTTTGCGATTTTACCAGAATTATAGATAAATCAGGACCAGGGCAACAACTCCCGACAGGAGGGCCACCCCGAATCCGACGTGAATGAAAATATTCAGCCACCGCGGCTCATTTTTATAACTCAAATATTTAAGAAAACCTTTTTTCTCTGTCATGCTTTTCATGGAGTTCCTCCTTTCTGCAGTATTTATGTATTTTGTGTCAGGCGGGGAATCCCTCCCCGCCTGAAGTTAATACATTCGTCCTCTGTTTCTCGACCCAGATTTTCCATGATCAAGCTCTTATGACCGCAGGACACTGTACCATCGATTTGGGCTGTAACTAAGCAGGGTTGTCCTCCTTTGTATCGGTATACCAGGGATAACCTGAATCTTCATCTCCGGTACGAGGATGCGATTTGAAAATTGTGACCGGTTTCGTGATCGGTTTATTGTCATTTTTGATGTCAGCAAACCAGGGGTAACCCGTATCTTTTTCGGATGGCAAAACAGTGATTTCAGAAATTTTGCCAGACTTCGAAACGGTTTGCCGGTCATTTTCCAAAAGATCGCGATACCAGGGATATCCAGTGTCCTTATCCATGGCCCAAGCGGGGGTGATGGTCAGGATGAGTAACGTTGCTGCCAAAGTTTGGATGAGTTTTGTAGTTTTCATGGTGAATCTCCCTTTTATAGCGGTTAATCAAGATTTAAATCCGTTTCAGGAAATCCGTTTAACCCTTCCTGATTTATTTACAAGTTTAGAGAACAATTATTCAATTAAGATATTTAAATCTTTTTATGTTATTATTTAATAAAATTAAACTATTGAGTGACCTATGATCTTTTTGAACTACCAGCACTTGCGCTATTTTCAGGCGGTTGCGTTGGAGGGAAGCATTGCGCGGGCATCGGAAAAACTGAATCTAGGCCCTCCAGCCATCAGTATCCAGATCAAGCAGTTGGAGGACCAGTTGGGACATGCGCTGTTTGAGCGTCGGAATCGCAAATTGGTTCTGACACAAGCAGGACAGGTAACTTTGGAGTACGCCAATCAGATATTCAGCCTGGGGGATGAATTAAAAGAAGTTTTACAGGCGGGTTCCTTTGCCAGAAAGGTTCGTTTGGAGATAGGTGTTCTGGAAAGCATCCCGAAAACAGTCATTCAACATCTGACCGATGCGGCACGGTCTTGGGAATCCTGTACGGTGACGGTACTGGAGGGAACCGGTGATTTTTTGTTTCGTGAATTGCTCTCTCACAGAATTGATCTTGCGATTTCAGACTACCAGCCGGATGTGGGTGATACGCGTCGGTTTGTCATCCGCTCCCTGGGCCGTCATCCCCTATCCGTATTCGGGACCCAAAAATACAAAGGACTCTCAAAAAACTTCCCAGAGTCTCTCCAGGGTCAGCCGTTTTTATTGCCTACCCTTCACAGTAAGCGGAGGCACGATTTGGATCATTTCTTCAGAATCAATCAATTAAATGTTTCCGTGGTGATGGAAACCCAAGACACCAGCGTTCAGAAGCTGATGGCCGTTCGGGATATGGGGCTGGTTGCCCTTCCCGATTTTGCGGGGCTTCCTCTGGTTCAGCAAAAAATATTCCTGAATTTGGGGACGCTGGAAGGCGTGTACGAGGAAATCTTTCTGGTGTCTTCCCCTCGAACGATTGCAAATCCCGTGGCAGACTTTCTCATGAAAGATTTTAATCTGGAATTTTGATTGCAGGGCAGGCCAAGCCCTTTGGATAAACAGGGTTTCCTCTGCTTGCTGGATTTCCCCTTGTAGAAATGGTGTCAAGAGAATGGATATTTTGCCTGAAAATCTCGATTTTCCCTGAATTTATAAGACCTTTCGCCGTCAGGTGGCATCTAATGAGCAATTGATATCGACCGATATTTGATTTATTATTCACCTTTCCCTTTGCGTTTTGATATAAAAGAGGCTGGAAACATTAACGTCCGGGATAAGTTCCCTGAATATAGTTGGTTAGCTGTCATCCCAACGATGTGATATAAATGTCCGTAACCGAAGAAAAATTTTCAGAAAAATTCGAAGCCGCCGCCAAAAGTCCGAAGCACCGGGGCGCCTATTACCAGGAAGAGGCCACCGAAAAGGGGATGGCCCTGGTTGAGGCCAAGTTCAAGGACATGAAGCTGTATTGGCTGGTAGATCCCGGGGAAGACCGGGTCTACAGCGCCAAGTTTTT
Organism: Nitrospinota bacterium; assembly: GCA_029879645.1. Lineage (GTDB taxonomy): Bacteria > Nitrospinota > Nitrospinia > Nitrospinales > Nitrospinaceae > SZUA-226. Next base: position 7,234 of record JAOUPX010000066.1, on the reverse strand, counting down.
TGCCTATGGCGGTAAAGTTTCCGTGGCCATCGGCGAAACGCTGTCCGGCATGGTTCAGAACCTGACGCTGGACGAGGCCTGTTCCCTGCTGGGAGCGGATATCGAACGGACATTGCGGGACGATCCTGACGCACCCGCCGTCCCGGAATCGAAAAAACTGGCGTTCGGCAACGTCCCGGAGCTGCTGAAACTCATAAAGGAAAACTATCCCTCAGCTAAAGCCGTGGCACTGGCGGCGGCAGGGATTAACAGAGAAGAAGGAAAGCCTGTAGGTATTAAAGAGCTGAACATGCAGGAGCAGGCCTGGATGGGGCTGAACGAGGAAGAACAGATCCAGCAGATCAACATCGTGCTGGATGCCAAAGTCCGCCCGGCTCTCATGGCCGACGGCGGTAACGTGCAGGTGCTGGAAGTGATTGATGGCGAAAAGATCATCATTCAATACCAGGGTGCCTGCGGCAGTTGCTCCACATCAATGGGCGGCACGTTGTCGTTTATCGAGCAGACCCTGCGGAGGGAGATTTACAAGGACCTCCAGGTGACGCCCAATATGGATATGACATTCTGATTCCCCCGGGGAATTGAGGAGTTTTTATAATGGCAGACGAAAACAGTTCCAAAACCGCCAGCGTAAGTCAGGTGATGGAGAAAACCGAGTACAAGTATGGCTTCAAGACAGATATCGACTCCGATACCCTGCCGAAAGGCCTGAGCGAAGACGTGGTGCGGGCCATTTCCGCGAAAAAAAATGAGCCGCAGTTCATGCTGGATTTCCGGCTCAAGGCATACCGTAAATGGCTGACCATGAAGGAACCGGCCTGGCCAAACGTGCATTACCCGAAAATCGATTTTCAGAACATCTCCTATTATTCAGCGCCAAAACCGAAGAAGAAACTGGAAAGCCTCGACGAGGTCGATCCGGAATTACTCCGCACGTTTGAGAAACTCGGTATCCCGCTGGATGAACAGAAGCGCCTGTCCAACGTCGCCGTCGACGCAGTGTTCGACAGCGTCAGTGTGGCCACCACCCACAAAAAGAAGCTCATGGAAGTGGGTATTATCTTCTGCCCCATTTCCGAGGCGTTGCAGGAGTATCCCGAACTGGTCGAAGAGTATCTGGGCACCGTTGTTCCAATCGGTGACAATTTTTACGCCGCACTCAACAGCGCTGTATTCACCGACGGGTCGTTCGTCTACATACCGCCGGACACGATTTCGCCGATGGAGCTGTCCACCTATTTCCGCATCAATACCGAAGAGACCGGTCAGTTCGAACGCACTCTGATCATATGCGCCGAGAACAGTTATGTGTCATATCTCGAAGGATGCACCGCGCCGCAGTTCGATACCAACCAACTGCACGCCGCCGTGGTGGAACTGGTGACGCTCGACAACGCCGAAATTAAGTACAGCACCGTGCAGAACTGGTACGCCGGCGATCCGGAAACGGGTAAGGGGGGTATTTACAATTTTGTCACCAAGCGCGGTAAATGCCTGGGGGATAACTCCAAGATTTCGTGGACACAGGTGGAAACCGGTTCCGCCATCACCTGGAAATATCCCAGTTGTATCCTGCAGGGCGACAACACCCAGGGCGAGTTTTACTCGGTGGCGCTGACCAATGGTCACATGCAGGCCGATACCGGCACCAAGATGATTCACATCGGGAAAAATACCAAGTCCAGCATCATCTCCAAGGGGATTTCCGCCGATCATTCCAGTAACAGTTACCGTGGTCTGGTCAAGGTGAATAAAGGCGCAGTCAATGCCCGCAACTACACGCAGTGCGACAGCATGCTGGTGGGTGATCAGTGCAGTGCCCACACCTTCCCTTATATCGAAACGGCCAACAACTCGGTTCAGTTGGAACATGAGGCGTCGACCTCGAAGATCAGCGAGGAACAGTTGTTCTATTTCGAACAGAGGGGGATTTCTCGGGAGAACGCGATTACCGCCGTTATCAACGGGTTCTGCAAGGAAGTGTTCAAGCAGTTGCCCATGGAATTTGCGGTAGAAGCCCAAAAACTGCTGACGCTCAAGCTCGAAAACAGCGTCGGCTAGCCGGTAAGAACAGAAAAAGCCTGACGAGATTGCACGATAAATTAAAACGGCAATAGGGTGGTTGCCCCATTCATGGGGCGTTTTTGTTATTGCGTGGGTCAATATCAATGCTCGATAGAACGAGCAACTACATAACTATTTATAGGTTGATTGAAATATGTCATTACTCGAAATCAAAGATTTGCATGCGGGGTTCGAAGGCACCGAAATCGTCAAGGGTGTTTCATTGACGATAAACGCCGGAGAAGTTCACGCCATCATGGGACCCAACGGGTCCGGTAAAAGCACTCTTTCGAAAGTACTGGCGGGTCACCCGTCTTACGTTGTGTCCAAGGGAAGTATCACTTACAACGGACAGGACCTGCTGGAGATGGATGCGGAAGAGCGCGCGCTGGCCGGTGTTTTTCTGGGTTTTCAATATCCGGTGGAGATACCCGGCGTCAATAACGCCGAATTTCTGCGTATGGCGTACAACGCCAAGCTGGTCAAGCAGGGGCAGGACGAGGTCGATCCCCTGGACTTCGACGAAATCCTCGATGAGAAGATGAAAATGGTCGGAATGGATAAGAAATACAAAGACCGGTTTCTAAATGAAGGTTTTTCCGGGGGCGAAAAAAAGAAAAATGAAATTTTGCAGATGGCCGTGCTCGATCCCAAACTGACCATTCTCGATGAAACCGATTCCGGTCTGGATATTGACGCGCTCAAAGTCGTGGCTCAGGGCGTCAACAAGCTGACCAATGAAAATAACGCTTTAATCATGATTACCCATTACCAGCGCCTGCTCAACTACATTGAGCCGCAATTTGTGCATGTGTTCAGCGGCGGCAAAATTGTCAAGTCCGGGGGCAAGGAACTGGCTCACGAATTGGAAGCTCAGGGTTACGACTGGGTCACCGCTCCAGCGAAATAAGAGAATATTATGTCAGGATCCGCAGTGGAAAAAACAGAATCTCAGGAAACCGCAGTGCTCGCGCTTCATAAGAAATTTTTAGGAGGAGAGCAGGCCAAGGCTCCCCTGCGATCGATAAATGAAGCGGGAATTAAGCGATTCGAGTTGTTGAAGTTTCCCCACAAGAAACACGAGATGTATACCTTCGTCAATACGCACGAACTGGCCGGCACTTCATTTGAGCTGGCGGGCGAAGGTCCGGTGGATACCGCCTGGGTGCAGAGCAGGATTTATCCGGCCTGTAAACACAGCGTGGCGGTTTTTGTGAATGGCGCATTCCAGGCCAACCTTTCGGATCTGTCCGGCCTTGGAGATTCTTTCAAAATTCAATGTCTCTCCGATGCGGTGGTAGATGATGAAATAAAGCAAACTCTGATAGACTCGCTTGAAGAAGAAAACGATGTGTTTGCCGCACTCAATAGCGCGTTTATGCATCACGGTGTATTGATCGATATTCCCGCCAAGGCCACGTTTGATGTACCTGTGCAACTGCTTTACGTTTCCACCGGCACATCCTCGGGAGCGGTGGTATCCCATCCCCGTCTGGTGGTGCGTTTGGGAGAAATGGCGGAACTCAAAGTGTTGCCGGTGTATGCCGGGACGCGTGGCAATTATTGTGTCAACGCGGTGAATGACTTCATTATCAAGGACGGCGCAGGCGTTACGTGCACCCAGGTGCAGAAGGATGACGCCGAATCCTGGCATGTTTCCAAAACGCGGGTGCAGGTTCATCGGGACGGCCGCTTATTCGCCAGGAACGCTTCGTCTGGAAATCGGTTGACGCGGCACCATTACGAAATTCATTTAAAGGAAGAAGGCGCCGAACTGCTTCTGAGTGGCGCCACCGTTCTGGTTCATCAGGAGCAGGTGCATAATTTTATTCGCATTCATCATGAAGCGCCGCACTGCACCAGCGAGCAGTTGTTTAAAAATGTCATCAACGACAAGGGGCGGTCCAGCGTCGACGGCACCGTCATTGTCAATAAAGGGGCGCAACTGACCAACTCAAATCAGTTGATCAACAATCTCATGCTGTCGGACGAGGCGCATTCGGATAACAAGCCGAACCTGATGATTTTCGCGGACGACGTTAAATGCACTCATGGGACAACGGTCGGGCAGATCGACGAGGATCAATTGTTTTATCTCAAGACCCGCGGCCTGTCCGAAGCGCTGGCCAAATCCCTGCTCACGACCAGTTTTGTGAATAGCCTGATTCAGACGATTCCGTTTCCCGACGTGGTGGCGGATCTGAATGAAATACTTTTAAAAAAATTGGAGGCGAAACATGCCTGATACCGATACCCTGACCACAGCCAAACCTCCGTTTGATGTGGATCAAATACGAGCGGAATTTCCTGTGTTGTCTCAAACAGTCCACGGCAAGCCGCTGATCTATCTCGATAATGCGGCCACCACGCAGAAACCGCGGCGCGTCATTGAGAAGGTGCGCCAATTCGACTCGGAAGAATACGGCACCGTCCGGCGCGGGTCTTACCGGTTGAGCGAACGTGCCACGCAGATGTTTGAGGACGTCCGGCACAAGGTGGCCGGATTGTTCAACGCGGCAAGCCATAAAGAAATTATTTTTACCAGCGGCACCACCCAGGCGATCAATCTGGTGGCCTACAGTTTCGGCAAGGCATTCGTGAAAGCGGGCGATGAAATCATCATCTCCAATATCGAGCACCATGCCAACACCGTGCCCTGGCAGGTGTTGTGTGAGGACCGGGGCGCACACCTCAAAGTTATTCCCGTCAATGACCGGGGCGAGCTTATTATGGAGGAATACCAGAAACTCCTGTCTCCCAAAACGCGAATCGTGTCGGTCAATCACGTATCCAATGCGCTCGGAACCGTGAATCCCATTAAGGAGATTACCCGACTGGCACACGAAGCGGGAGCCAAGGTGTTGATCGACGGAGCGCAAAGCACCCCGCACATGAAAATTGATGTGCAGGATATCGACTGCGATTTCTACACTTTCTCCGGGCACAAGATGTATGCCCCCAGCGGTATCGGCGGGCTTTACGGAAAGTATGATGTGTTGAAGGAAATGCCGCCATACGTCACCGGCGGAGACATGATCCGGCATGTGACCCTCGAAAAAACCCTGTACGCCGACCCGCCCGCCCGGTTCGAAGCGGGAACGCCGGCCATCACACAGGTGATGGGTCTCGGAGAGGCGATCGATTATCTTCAGGAAATCGGTCTTGATAAAATCGCTGAGTACGAACACGCTCTCTTGGAATACGGTACCCGGTTGTTGTCCGAAATCGACGGACTGAACATCGTCGGCACCGCCGCCCACAAAGCCAGTATCCTGTCTTTTCACATTGACGTCATCCACCCGCACGATGTGGTGACCCTTCTGGACCAGGATGGCATCGCGGTCCGGGGCGGGCATCATTGCGCGCAACCGACCATGCAGAGGTTCTGTGTGCCTGCGACCACCCGCGCATCGGCCTCGTTTTACAATAAATATGAGGAACTCGATGTGCTGGCCGCCAGCGTGCGTCGGGCCATCAAGTTGTTTTCCTGATACCTCATTGGGTTGGATATCCCTCTTTTGTCTCTTATACTGATGGAAGCGGGACTATATTATATATAGAAGGAATTTTTGTATGTCTTACGATAACGAGCTGTACCAACAGGTGATCCTGGACCACAATAAAAAGCCGAGAAATTTCCGGGAAATGCCGGAGGCCACGCATTCGTGCCACGGATTCAACCCGTTGTGCGGCGACGATTATACGGTGTATTTGAAGATCAATGCCGAGGATGTGATCGAAGACGTCAGTTTCATGGGTTCGGGTTGCGCCATTTCAAAGGCCAGTTCGTCCCTGATGACCGGATTCCTGAAGGGGAAGAAAGTCGACGAGACCAAAATGGTGTTTGGCGAGTTTCACAAGATGGTTCTGGGGGAAATGGACCCGGACCAACAGGAGCATCACCTCGGCAAACTGGCTCTGTTTAAAGGAATTCGAGAATTTCCTTCGCGCATCAAGTGCGCCAGCCTGTCCTGGCACTCGATGATCGGCGCCCTGGAAAAGGACGAGACTATCACGACCGAGTAAGTTGGTTTGCCCGCCGTTCCCGGTTGTGTAAGCTTTGCCCATCGAGGGCAAGGAGGTGGGTCATGACATTCACGGCTCAAATCGTACTGGATGAGAATACCCGGCCCGGTGACCTGTTCATTCCCCTTGAAAAAGGTTCGCTGATCTGCACCGCCTGCGGTCACCGTTGCCAACTGCGCCCCGGACAGAGGGGCGTCTGCAAGGTCCGCTTCAATGATGAAAACGGCGTATTAAAAGTTCCTTTCAACTACGCCGCCGGCGTCAACAACGATCCCATCGAAAAAAAACCGTTTTTCCATGTTTTGCCCGGAACCCAGGCGATGAGTTTCGGCATGCTGGGATGCGATTTCAGATGCTCCTATTGCCAGAACTGGTTCACTTCACAGGCCCTGCGCGACGACGCCTCCTCGCTTCATTTTGAATCCATTACCGCCAAGGAAATTTGCGATCTGGCCGATCAGTATGGTTCCAAAACCGTGGTCTCCACCTATAACGAACCGTTGATTACATCTGAATGGGCGGTGGAAGTTTTCAAGGAAGCAAAAGAAAGAGGACTGGTCACCGGATACGTTTCTAACGGGCACGGCACGCCGGAAGTGCTGGAGTACGTGAAGCCCTGGCTGGATTTGTTCAAAATCGACCTTAAATGTTTCGATAAGAAAAAGTATTCGAAATTGGGCGGCAAATTTGAGGAAGTGCTGGAAACCATTCGACGGGTGTATGCGATGGGATTCTGGACGGAAATTGTGACCCTGGTGGTTCCCGGTTACAATGATTCCGATGAAGAGTTGACGCAGATGGCCGAATTTGTCGCTTCCGTCTCGCAAGGTATTCCCTGGCATGTGACGGCGTTTCACCCGCTCTATAAAATGACCGACCGGGGAAGCACACCGATCGACACCCTCCTCCGCGCCCGCAAGATTGGATTGAAGGCCGGACTCAAATTCGTTTATTCCGGCAATCGGCCCGGCGAGGTGGGCGATACTGAAAATACGAACTGCCCGCAATGCGGCAAGACATTGATCGAACGCTACGGGTATCAGATTCTCGCCAACCATATCGAAAACGGAGCCTGCCCCGATTGCCGGGAACCCATCCCTGGTAAATGGTCCGTAAGTTAAATTTCATCCATTGATTCGTTGAA
>JAOUPX010000144.1 GCA_029879645.1 Nitrospinota bacterium | reverse complement strand
AAATCAATTCCGTACTTGAGTCCGCCGTGCATCGCAATAGAACCGAAGCCGACCAGGATCAACAGGCCGGAGAACAGCAAAGCGGCCTTGAATTTTCCCATGAAATCGATGTGAGTCTCTTTTTTGATCAGTTCCATTCTTATTCCGTTTTAAATACTCAGACGTTCAATTTTTTTCCGGCTCATAAAGGCGTCAAATGTGGTCCGGCTTACGAATACTGCGGTAAACATACTGGCGGCGATACCGATACACAGGGTGATGGCGAATCCCTTAATCGGCCCTGTTCCAAACTGAAATAATACGATTGCCGCGATGAAGGTCGTAACGTTGGCATCGACAATGGTGCGGAACGCCTTGGCGAATCCGGCATCTATCGCGGCGCGTACGGTTTTTCCAATGCGAATCTCCTCACGGATACGCTCGAACACCAGCACATTGGCGTCGATGGCCATACCCACCGTCAGAATAATTCCGGCGATTCCGGGCAGAGTCAGCGATGCGCCGAAATATGCCAGCGCTCCCAACAGCATGACCAGATTGAGCAGGAGGGCTCCCACCGCCACCACACCCGCCAGACGGTAATAAATGAGGATAAACAGCACCACAGCAATCATTCCGATAACGACGGAGTTGATTCCCGCTTCGACCGAATCACGGCCAAGAGATGGACCTACAGTCCTGTTTTCCAGAATAGTAACGGGAGCGGGAAGTGCGCCGGCTCTCAAGGCAATGGCAAGATCCCTCGCTTCGTCGGGGGTAAAACTCCCGCTAACTTGCGCCCGACCGCCTGTAATTTTTTCCCGGATAACCGGGGCGGAGTAAATATGATCATCCAGAACAATCGCCAGCCGCTTGCCGACATTGGCGCTGGTCAACTCTCCAAAAATCATGCCTCCCAGGCTGTTAAAATTGATCGCAACATAAGGCTCGTTGAATTGTGAATCGAAGCGCACTTCCGCGGCGGTGAGCATATCTCCAGTCACCAGAGTCCGTTTTTTTACCAGGTAGGGCTTTTCCTCGATAACTTTCCCGGTCGCTTTTTCCTTGATCTGCTCGATCAGGATTTCACTACCCGGCGGAATGCCCTGCTTCCTGGCGGCCTCGGGAGTCATCGATTCATCGATCATTTTAAATTCCAGCCGCGCCGTCTTGCCAATCAGTTTGACTGCGCGATCCGCATCCTTGATCCCGGGCAATTGCACGAGAATACGCCGTTCTCCCTGAACCTGAATGGACGGTTCGGCCACCCCAAACTGGTCGATACGATTCCGGATGGTCTCCATACCTTGCTGTACGGCATTGTCCTTTATGAAGTCGATTTCTTCTTCACGTAATTGGTAGACCAGTTCCAATCCATCGCGCAGGGGGTCCTTTTTCTCGAGGGCGGTAAAATTTTTCAGAACCGTTTCAGCCCCCCTGATATCTATGGGATCGACGAGAACGACTCGAATAACGTTGGTGTCCTTGTTCAAAGTCACCAGGTCCACTTCGATATCCTCATCCCCCAGGGCGTGCTTGATATCCTCGACCCTCTGCTCCATGGAAAACTCGACAGCCTTTTCGGCTTCCACTTCGAGAACCAGGTGCATGCCCCCCTGCAGATCCAGCCCGAGATTGATTTTTTCCTCCACTGGCCAGGCCAGCCAGAAGAAACCGCCAAGGACAAACAGGATCAATGGAATTTTCCAGCGCAATTCTTTATGCATATAAGATTCCGGGTACTTTGATTACTCTTTTATTTTACCAATTGACGAACGGTTGATTTTGATGCGCACATTGTCAGCAATCTGGAGCGTGACGATATCATCCTTCACCTTTTTGACGGTTCCGTGAATACCACCGGTGGTAACGACGTTGGCCCCTTCATCCAGGCTGTCTCGCATCTTCTGCACTTCCTGATGCTGTTTTTTCTGCGGCTTGATGAGCACGAAATAAAATATGAGGCCCACGAAAACCATGGGTACGACAAAACTGAGCAACATTCCCGGACCCTGCGGTTGGCCGCCCCCCTGGGGCGGTGGCGGGGCCATCGAAATCACCCAGTCGATAATCAATTCATGCATCATATTTATTTCCCGTAATTTTCAGTTCCACAGAATCTGGACTCTTTTTCAATACTTTTTTGACCCATCCGGACTCTAAAGTCCCGGACGAAATTATACTAAACCCCATAATAACAATCACTTAAAAAGAACCCCATGGGTTTTAGGGATTAAATCAAGAGTGATGCTTCTATCAAATCCCCTCAATTTTGTCAAACTTTTATAAAAATGGAGGTTGGGGTTGCCTCAGCCCTATTCGGAATGTATTTTAGAAGCAACAGACAGGCGCCCTTTAATCCTCTCAAAACCGGCGCCATCATATCATTTTTTAACCCCTTTTGATTGGGAGAACCTAAATTGAGCGCCTCATTCACCATCCACACACCCATCAACGATTTCATTTCCGAAGATGTTCGCCGCACCGGAGTTTTCGAAGAATTAGGCATCGACTCCTGTTGCGGAGGCTACCGCACCCTGGCCGAAGCCTGCGCGGAAAAGGGAATCGACCCTGAAGCTGTTTTCAATCAGCTGATGGCCATTGTGCCGGAAGCCGACGATTCGGTCGCCAAGGTGATGGACGGCATGGATGGCACGCTTTCGGAAGCGGTGGACCATCTTCTTGAAACGCATCACCAATACCTCAAGGAGGCTCTGCCCCGCCTGGACTCATTACTGGATAAAGTTGTTTCCGCCCACGTCGAACGCCATCCCGAATTGAACACGGTACGGGAACTGTTCACTGAACTGCGTGCCGATCTCGAACCCCATCTTTTGAAAGAAGAGCAGGTGCTGTTTCCCATCATTAAAGTTCTGGAAACCTCCGGCGGCAAAGCGGACTTCCATTGCGGGTCGGTGCAAAACCCGATCCGCGTCATGCAGGTGGAGCACGAACGAACGTTAACCCTCTTTGAAAAAATCCGCGCGACCACCCGCAACTTCAGAATGCCCGAAGACGGATGTGAAAGTTACCGCCTCCTGCTGTCCGGCCTCGACGAACTGGAAATGGATACCCTGCTCCACATTCAGAAAGAAAACGAAATCCTATTTCCTCAGGTTCTCGCCTACGAAGATTATATGAACTGATTTTTAGCGGTTTCGGCGGAATTAATAAAACGCTTCGGCAACGCCTTCCTCACCGGTGAGTTTGACGTACAGTGCGTGAAACTCTTCCGTGGTCAGTTTGGGATCGCGCAACTGTTGCAGTTGTTCCGGCGTGATCTTGGTTTCCGAATTATCGTCCCAGGCGGAAGTGCCTATGGCGACATAATGAGGCGGATTCAGCCTCTGAAAAATGAGACCGTCGATGTTGTCGTTAAGCTTGAGCGCCAGATCGATCACCCAGCGTGCGTCTTCAGCAGTCAATGATCGTCCGATGGCGATATTAGTAGGCGGGTGCCCCCCTTTGGGCGGCCAGTATTGGATGGTGTTACGGATCACCTTAATGGATTCATCCTTCAGCATCTTGCGGATAGAGCGGTTGTTTTGCTTGTGCTTGCGTTCCAGCCAGATTTCTATCGTGCAAATGGTGGTCTTTTCAATTTTACATCCCGAGGGTACATAATTCTTCGCCGCCGCGTCTCCCGCCACAGCCGTCCCCGTAAACAGTACAGCCAGCGCGGCCCCGAGTATTCCAATCCGTAATGCTGATTTCATTGCAACGTCCTTCCTTTCCCGTCTTAATTCAAAATTTTCAGGTGTAATGGCGCTATTGTATCTTAATAAGACCGCAGTCTCAGCTTAATATTCCCATGATTTTTTTTTGCTGATCTTCGGAAAGGCGAGTTTCCCGAAAATTCTCGATGCGCTCCAGCAGGTTACCAGCACCCATAACATTGAAATCCACATCCCCCGTCAGCCGCGCCCGGGTAAAGACCACCAGCGGAATATAAGGATACTCTCCCACCAGACGTTCCAGCTTCCCGACCACCTTGCGAATATCCCATACCGGATTGTACATCTTCTTCAGCCCGCCGCCCGAAATCCGCCACTCCTCCTGATTGAGACGCACCTCAACTCGGCCTGGCTCCCGGCATTCCTTGATCACGAAAACGCCATAAGGCGACACCACCACGTAATCGAGGCGAATCATCCCTTTCTCACCTCGCACAATGGCACCGGTCAGAACGGTATATGAGTTATCGAGTTTACTGAGAACAGATCCTACGGAGACTTCCGGTCCCATAGGTCGGACCCGTGCAATAAAAAATCCTACTGCCAGGACCACTATCGCGCCACCGGCAATCATCCACGGGTCCATCAGGAATCACTCGTTGATCTCGTCGATCAGTTTCGACATTTCGTCCAGGGTTCGCTGGATCAGAGGTGGAGGAAGGTGCTCTTCGCCGGAAGCGTCTTTAAAAAATTCCTTATCCAGTTCTTCGTCAGCGGCGGTCTCGTCAATCGTGGGTAATTGGGAGAACTTTTCAAACCAGGCATGCAACTGTTTATGCTCTCCGAGCTCCACCCAGTCGATGCCGTCACTCGATATCTCATCGGTGGGGAACAGCTTGCCCTGCTCGATCCCCGGCACCAGCTTGCGGGTGGAAACGGAAACAATCACCTGCTCACCCCGTCGCAGGATAACGTTCTTCAGAGTTTTACGCTGGGGGCTGGTCGGTTTGTTATCCATGAAACGTTCTCCGGATGAGGTTGGTGGTGAACCCTGAAGACTACCTGGGAGCAAACGGGTCCGGCGGTTCGAAATTTTCAGCGGCTTGGGGTGATGCCTCAGTCCCGGATGCCGGTTTGGAACTCTCTTTCAATTCAAATTTCATCCCGGAAACCCCGGGATACAATTGCGGGGCGGTATTCTCTGGCCGGTGAGGAAGACCGCTCAACTCCTCCCGGTACGCGTTGAGCCGGGTCAGTGTCACCGCCCCCCGCTCCGGTAAATCCTGCCGGACGCCCTCGGCCACCCGGCGGCCGAATACAATGATATCAAGAAGGGAATTGCCCATCAAGCGATTGGTGCCGTGTATACCCCCCGTAACCTCCCCCGCCGCCCACAATCCGGGACGCTCGGTACGGCAATCGGCATCGATACGCACACCGCCGTTCTGGTAATGCAGAGTGGGATACACCAGAATCGGCTGTTTTGTCGGATCGATGCCATAACGCTTGAAGCGATGAATCAATCCGGGAAACTGTTTGGCAAGTGTGCCCTCGCCTTTCATCTTATCGATCAACGGGGTGTCGAGCCACACGCCACGGCGCCCGGTGGGGGTTTTAACTCCCCGCCCCTCAATCACTTCGCGTATGATCGCCGCCGCCACAACGTCCCGAAAGGTCATCTCGTCAATGAACCGCTCGCCGTTAACGTTCAGCAGATGCGCCCCGGCACTGCGAATCGATTCGGTCACCAATTGACCGGCCAATGCTTCCGGGTAACTGGACCCGGACGGATGATACTGATGGCTCCCCGGAAACACGAGCGAACATCCCTGGCGATAAGCGATAACCAGTCCGTCGCCGGTCGCACCCAGGTGATTGCTGGTGGGATAACCCTGGAATCGCAATTGACCGCTCCCGCCCGTCGCCAGCACCACCGCCCGCGCGGAGACAGTGACCAGTTTTCCGGTTTGTGTATCCCAAAATACCGCTCCGGTCACGCGGTCTTGGCCGTCGTCGGTCAACTCCACTGCCGCATGGTGTTCGAGAACATGGGTTGTGCCCGACATCACCGCGTTTTTGAGGACGCGCATGATCTCGAGGCCGGTGTAGTCGCGGCAGGCCAGAACGCGCGGGGTCGAGGTGCCGCCACCCGAACGGAAGCGAAACGTGCCGTCATCATTCTGATCGAACAGTGTGCCGAGCCGCGTCAGCCAGCGAATGCCCGCCGGTCCTTCTTCGCACAGGGTGCGGAGCAGACCGGTATCATTTTTGCCGTGACCGCCGACGTAG
>JAOUPX010000065.1 GCA_029879645.1 Nitrospinota bacterium | reverse complement strand
CCGCCCGGTGTGGAGCTTGCCGCCGACGGGACCGATCAGGTCGATCAGCCGCTTTTCGATATTCATGTGGATATCTTCCAGCTGGACCTTCGTCTTGAACTTGCCCTCGTCGAATTCCTTGAGAATTTTATTGAGGCCGGTGATGATTTTTTTGGCTTCCGCCGGCTTCAGGATTTTGCATTTCTGCAGGGTCTTGCAGTGGGCGATACTGCCCTCGATGTCGTAGGCGTACAACCGCTTGTCGAAAAAGATGGAGGACGAGAACCTCAGCATCAGTTCGTCTGTCGATTCCTTGAATCTGCCGCCCCAGGGCTGTTTCATGTGTGTTTCCCGAAAAAGGTTAAGACTCGGAATTATAGCGGATAAATGGCCCAAACCCCAATGGAGATTTTAAATTAACCGCAGGTGGACACCGGTAAACGCAGATGAAAGCGAGACGTGTCGATTGAAGGGGGAGGGTGCAAATTTATATTTTTGATTTTCAAACCAACGCTATATGAAGTTCCCGGCCAACGGCGCGTGCGGCTTTTGACATGGTGGCAAGCGTTACATTTGAAACGGTGGGGTCCAGCAAGCGATCCAACTGCCTCCTGCTGGTTTGCATTTTCTTCGCCATTTCCGTTTTGGAAATATGCTTGGCCTCCATGGCCTGGCGAACTTGATCTGCCAAAATTTCCTTAAGAGCCTGATGCTCACATTCCTCGAGTATCCCCTGCTCATCAAGGAAATCATCAAAAGATGATCCAATGTGTGGATTTTTAGTTTTTTTGCTCATTGCTCTACCTCCTTTTTGCGCTTTCTTGCCAGATCCAAATCTGTTTGCGGTGTCCTCTGGGACTTTTTAACAAAACCATGCAGAAGCACCATTCTATTATTCTTTATCAGGAAAATAACCCGCGCAATACGCTTATCTGAAATATCGCTACGGACTTCAAAAAGCCCATCTCCCAGCGGTTTGCTGTAAGGCATTCCGATCGGCCAACCCCATTCCACCTTTTGAATATCCTTACCGACATTTTTTCGGTCTTCCCGGTCAAGTTTCAACAACCACTCCCGGACAGGTTCATTACCCTTCAGGGTTGTATAAAATTCGGCGATGATCTTCTTTTTGGGTCGGATCATAATCGATTGTGTCATATATGACACAGTCCGTCAAGTGGCTATCTTTTGAATAGATCAGGATTTTCGGGAGTTACTTTAAAACGTTGAGTTAAACGGGCTTGCGATTCTTTAAAATCAGGTCGATTTGACCCATTTGTCTTTCTGGACGATGTTGACGCGGGTGCCGAGGGGCAGGACCGGAAAGGATTTTTCATGTCGCTTATTTGTACACGGGCAAGTGATGGGATAATGCTCAAGTACCGTGGTTTTTTATAATTTCGATGATGGCCTTGTTTTTGCCGGCTATCGCTTCTTCGAGCGGGGTTTTGGCCCCACTATTCTTAACCATCAGCGATTCGCCGGCACCCTGACTTAACAGAAATTTAACCGTTTCGGCGTTACCGGACCTGACCGCCATATGGAGCGGAGTGTAATTTGCCGCCGATTTCGCGTTTACCTCTGCGCCGTTGTTAACCAGGAGGCGAACCAGCCCGGCGGTATTTTCACTCGGTTTTTTATTCATCAGACCAATGTAATCTGTAGCGGCTATTTCCAGAGGAGTGGTTTGGCTATGGTCTCGAGCGTTGACATCCGCTCCCTTGGAGATCAACCATTCAGCCACTTCCTTTCCTCCATTGTATGCGGCCCGGTGCAAGGGGGTCTGCTTATGTTCATTCCTGCTGTCAATCGCCAGCCCCTTTTGGTGAAGATATTTCGCGATTTCCACCTGATTGTTGTATGCGGCGCGGTGTAGCAGATTGTCCATTCCGTTAGGCTCCACCAGCTTGGCCCCCTCTTCCACCAGAAAAACCACCATCTCTTTTCGGCCATTCATAATAGCGGCATGAACCGGGCGGAAACCACCCTTTCCCTCCAGCTTGTTTCCATGTTGCAGAAATACCCTGGCCGCTTCTACAAAACCCGATGATGCCGCCGAGTAAATTGGACTGCCATATTTTCCTTCCTGATTGGGGTTTGCCCCGTGATTGATCAGCAAAAATGCTATTTCGGTCGTGGAGGCAAAATGGATGGGGGTGTTTTCTGCCTTATCCCTGGCATGCACATCCGCGCCTCGCTTGAGAAGTAATTTCACGATATCTGCATGCCCTTTAAAAGCGGCTCGGTGTAAAGGGGTGGAACCCCACACCTTGTAAACGGAGTTGACATTTACACCGCCCTCCAGTGCTTTTTTGGCCAAGGGAAGATCCCCATTTTCTGCCGCTTCATGGAGCCAGGTCCATCCTTCCGGAGAGGCTTCGAAGGATATGGGCTGAGTGGTTTGTCCGGAAAATACAAATGGATTCATTTCTGAAGACCGGGTTAAAAACAAAACCGATCCCACAACCGCCAGTATCAGCAACAACAATTTTTGTCTCATGACCTAACTCCTCTTAGGTTGAGTCTCCACTTCCAAAGAAATATGGCCCAATACGTTTTCTAAGTGCCGTAACAGGCTATGCATTTAGGTTAGGGGATTAGATGCTGATTGTAAAGATTTTTGACTGTCCCGGGTAAGGCCTGCGAGGGTGTGAATTGGCTGTTGAGGAAGGGGTGAAAGGTCGGGAAGAATGCTGTTGGATAACTTTATAGAAGGGTCAAGTCGGCTCCCTCGCTGGAGGGTCAGGTCGATTTGACCCATTTGTCTTTCTGGACGATGTTGACGCGGGTGCCGAGAGGCAGGACGTGGGCCAGGTAGTCGAGGTACCATTCCTGGATGTTGGGGCAGCCGGCACTGCCGTTACGCCAGTCGAAATTCTTGCGGAAAAACTCGTTGGCCTTGCTGATGTTGACGCCGTGGATGCCGTAACTTCCGTGCACTTTCGGCCCGAGCTTTTTGAGGCCCAGCCACCAGTGACCGATTTCGTGGTCGGGGTCGCCGAAAGGAATCGGGCGCACCACTTCCTTGCCGTTGATGATTTCCTTTTTGTACCAGGTGGGTTTGTGGAGGCGGTTCTTGATCTCGTATTCGCCGAGCGGCGTCTCTTCATCCTTCCGGCCGAAGATAGCCTCGATCTCCAGTATCTGCTCGTCGTTGTAAAACACTTTCAGCATTCCGGTATCAATGACACCCAGCAGGTACCACATATCCGGGTCGTTCTCGTAGCGTGCGATCCGGTTTTTTCCGAAGTACAGGTCGACCCAATTATTGTCCTTGGAATAAGAGGTGCGGGGATCGTCATAAATATGCCTGACAATGTATTTGAAGTTCTGGGCGACCTTGTTGTTTTCGATCATGCGGGCGACTATGGCTTCCAGTTCCTCTTTTTTCTTTTGGGTCTGGACCAGCGTCTCTTCCGTCTCGTGCAGGTGAGACTCCACCATCGCGATTTCTTCCTTGGATGCCAGCCCCAGTTTTTTGAGTCCGGCATAATAGGCCACATCCACTTCCTTGCGGGCGGCCTCTCCCAGAAACAGATGGTACACCGTCAGCACCATAACAATCGCCGCCGCCAGGCTGATGCCGGCGAACTTCAGGGTGCGCTGGGCCCGCGCCGATAACAGGTGGCGAAGGACTTCCAGTTTGACCTTTTTATCTTTTTCGTCGAGGGGGGCGAACTGCGCGTGCCGGAATTTCTGATGTATGGTGAACTCCAGCGGTGACAGCTGGGAGCGGGCGTTGGTCAGTTTCTGGATGATGGCGTACAGGTTTTCCCGCGTACGGCGGTCGTAATTGCCCCTGGGGTCTTTGGTGGCAATCAGGTTGTATTCCGCAATGGTGAGTGTGTTGAGTTTTTTGTCCGTCATAACATATCACGCCGCCGGGTTCCGGGGAGCCGGACATTTCTCAGGCCGGAGATCATGGAACCGGAATGCTTTTTATCCTGCCCCAAACAACTGGCTGATCCGGTTTTTGATGGGCATTTTCTCCACCGGCGGTTGCACAGGTTTGGGCCGGTCGCTTCCCAGTTTGCATTTTCCCTTGAAGACGGCGCCGGGCGCAATTTGAACCGCGGACGCCACCACGTTGCCGAGCAAACTGCCGCTGGAAGAGAGGGTCAGTTGGGTTCCCGCTTTCACATCGCCGGTGATCTGGCCCTTGCAAATGATTTCTTCCGCCGAAACATTACCCTGCACGCATCCGTGCTCCCCCACGATCAACGTGCCGCCGGTGATTATATCACCCTCGTGGTCGCCGTTGATGCACAGGGATACTTTGAATTTGAGAGGTCCGGTGGTTTTTCGCTGGCCGGGAAACAGGATGCCGAACTCGACTCCCTGGAACCGCTTGTGCAAACGCGCTTCCTCCTTTGACCAGGCCTGCTTATGAGCCCACAGCTTATCGATCAGACTGTACAACTGCTCCCGGGTGCGGTCGTCGTAATACCCGTCCACTTCCTTGGAAACCAGAAACTGGTACTGGGCCTGGGTCAATACGTTGAGCTTGATGTTTTCCATATTGATTTCAGTTGGCACTGCTGGCCACTTTGGTCAGCCGGTCGAACAGCTGGGGTTTCTTAAACTTGTTCAGGTAACTGATGATGGTTTTATCGTCGTCCGCCAGGGAGGGACAGACGGAGTTTTCCGAAAGAATGCCTTTGGCCACCAGGTCCATGCGCTCGCTCAACCCGACATCCATATTATAAAAAAGAGTTTTCCGGTTGTTGGTGATGTTGATGACCTTATGGTGCGGCACCATGCCCACGATCTGTATGCGTGATTTGTATTGATGGTATTTGTCGAGGGTGGTGAGATAATCCCGCATCATGCTCAAAGCGGTTTCGATTTCCTGATTGCTCTGGCAACGGTTGAACACGATGCCCAGTTTTTTGTTTTTGATCGACTGGTGCAGATCGCCCTTCCCTTTTTTCATAATGATGCGGTTGACATGCGCGCGGTCGAGGCCCAGCAACTGCCCCTTGGCGTAGTCGGCCTGAAACTCTTCATAATAATCAATGAACGAGTGAATGGCATCGATGCTTCCGTTGATGGCGATGTTGTTGCTGAGGTCGAACACGAACAGCACCTGGTCAATCACGTTCATCAGCGAGGACATGTGATTGACCCCGCCCGCAGGGGTGTCGACAATGACATGCTCGAAATTCTGAAACACGCCATCGATAAATTCCAGGAAACGCAGGAGAAACTCCGGCTCGTTAATCCTCTTCCGGTGCGCCCGTTTGCCCAGAATGGGAACCTCTCCGCCTAAAATCGAAAAACCGTATTCTTCAATGTAGTTGATATATTCATCCATCGCCGGGCTGGCCGATTTGTCCATCTCCTCCAGCAGGCCCCTGAATTCGCGAAGATTGATTTTCTTGAGCACCGGTTCCAGAGTCCTTATCTGGGGGACCGATTTGATTTCACTGCGCTGAATCATCAGTTCCTGGATGGCATCGCCGAATTTGAATTCCGAGGAATGGAACAGGCTGGTGTTCATCGACTGGTAATGGCGAAACGCGTCGACCAGCTTGGCATGATCCTCCTGGATATCCTCATCGATATAGGATTGAAACCAGGTGGCCAGTTGGTAAATATTCTGCAGGAAATCGACCTGGTAGGTTTTATTGTCGAGGCACTCGAACAGATCGTAAAATGTTTTGGAAGGATGACTGTCCAGCAGGCTGGTGATGGTCGGCAGGCGCAAATCCAGATCCACCAGGCAAATCCGGTTGGTGTTTTTGCCGGAAGACAGCGCACGGGTCAGTGCCGCCGTGGTATTGATGGATAATGTGGTTTTCCCGATCCCGCCTTTGGGACCTACCACCGATATGATCGACATCAAGTCTCCTTGTGTTTTCTTTTAATTGGATTGCCCGAAATGACTAATGTTATTTCGCCCTTATATTTGCGGCCCTGGCTGGCTTTATATAAATCTTCCAGCCCGCCGCGCAATACTTCTTCGTGCATCTTCGTCAATTCGCGCGTAAGAGCCGCCTTGCGGTTGCCGAATACTTCTTTCAATTCGCCCAGCGTTTTTTCGATGCGTTGCGGCGATTCGAACATGACCACCGTTTCCGAATGCTGGGCCAGTTCTTCGATTGTTTTTTTGCGGCGTTTTTTCCGCGGCAAAAAACCTTCAAACCGAAACCGGTCCATGGGTAATCCCGAAACCGTTAACGCCGCCAACACTGCCGAAGGACCGGGAATGGATATGACTTCAATATCCTCTTCCAAAGCCAACTGCACCAGGTGGTACAACGGGTCGGATATGCCCGGCGTGCCGGCATCGGATACCAGGGCAATGTCGTCCCCCTGATTTAACCTTGCGATCAGGTCCGGACCTTTTTTGATTTTGTTATAACTGTTATAGCTGGAAAGCGGCGTGTCGATTTGATAGTGGTTGAGGAGTATCCGGCTACGACGTGTATCCTCCGCCGCAATCAGTGAAACCGCGCGCAGTGTTTCCACAGAACGGTAAGTGATGTCCCCCAGATTACCTATGGGAGTGCTCACCACATACATACGGCCCTTCGGTTGTTGTGACATACAAACATATTGTAAGGCGGAGGTTGGAAAATCTCAATAACTATTTGGATTCAAAGGTCTTTTAAGATGGGCGAGCTGAGTGGAAGGAAATAAAAAACCGGCGCAACCCGGGAAATTCCGGATGCGCCGGTCTGAAATTTTTTGGATTGTTTTAGAGGGAAGTGGCCGATTCCGCTTCTTCCGCTTTGACCAGCTTCAGAATCTTACCTTCTTTGCCGGTCATGTTACAGGTGCCATCGAAAATGGCGCCGGTTTCCACCAGAAGGGATGGGGCGGAAATTTCGCCGATCACTTCACTGTTGGCGTGTATTTCTATTCGCTTGGATGCCCTGATGGAGCCTTTTATTTTTCCCCGGCAAATGACCGTGCCTGCGGTAATATCCGCTTCCAACGTTCCGTTTTCTCCAATTATCAAAGTGTCATCGGTATGGATTTCGCCGTCCATCTTGCCATCGATTCGGACAGCGCCGTTAAAACTCAGCGTCCCACTGAATACCGTATCTTCGCCCAAATAGGCTTTAATGTCTTTGATGTTCTCAACGTTTTTGTTGGACATGTCTTCTCCCCTGGATTCGCTTTTTGCGGGTTGGAAAGTACAAGGCTCGGAGCGACCCTCAAAAGTTATCGTACTATCATATCATGAATTCGGCTCAAGTCATCATTTGAATAATATAAAACAATGAGTTTGCCGCCTTTTTTGGAGGGAACGATTTCCACTTTGGTTCCCAGGCTACGCTCCAGCTCTTTTTCCATGTCTTTTATGAATATGTCCTTTTGGGCCTTTTGTGATGTTTTGGGTGCGCCCCCGGCCTGAGTTCTTTTCTGGATATACGCTTCCACCTGGCGGACATTCATATTTTGTTTGAGAACTTCCCGGCGGGCTTCCTCCATTTCATGGTCGGTTTTGAGCGCCAGGAGCGCCCGCGCGTGACCCATGGTCAGTTGGCCGGTTATCAGATCATCGCGGAAAGCTTTGGACAATTTGAGCAGGCGCAGATAGTTGGCCACCGTTGCCCGGTTCTTTCCGACCTGTTTGGCGATCACTTCCTGGGTCAATCCAAATTCGTGAGAAAGCCGTTTATAGGCCTCCGCCTCTTCAATCGGGTTCAGGTCCTGGCGGTGTATGTTTTCGATCAGCGCCATTTGCAGGGATTCGGTACTGCTGACTTCGCGAATTATGGCTGGAATTTTTTTCAGGCCAGCCATTTTGCTGGCCCGCCAGCGCCGCTCCCCACAGATAATTTCGTAGCCTTCATCCCGCTTCTGGACCACGATAGGCTGAATTACCCCATTCTCCCGAATGGAATGCTCCAGCTCCTGCAGCTTCTCATCGTTGAAATCTTTTCTGGGCTGGGTATCGCCTGGAGAGACTTCATTGATCAGGAGCTCCACCATTCCCGACGCCGTGGTTTCTGAGGTGCTATCCATTTCAAAGTCGGGAATCAGGGCATTGATACCTTTCCCTAAGGCTTTTCTATTCACGTGGGATTCTCACTGGTTTGGAGGGTTTGTGTTTCCGCGTATTTTTTGGTTCGCGCGATTATTTCCCGGGCCAGCTCGATATAGGAGTCGGCCCCCTTGGATTGGTGATCGTACAGAACGATGGGCTTGCCATGGCTGGGAGCCTCACTCAATCGTATATTTCTCGGGATAATGGTTCCCAGCAGGGATTGCTTGAAGTATTTGCCGATTTGCTCCCGCACCTGATTGGCCAGGCTTGTCCGACCGTCATACATGGTCAACAGGATGCCCTCAATACGCAAATCAGGATTCAGGGATTGTTTGATCATTTTTATGGTCTTCACAAAGCGGCCCAACCCCTGCATTGAATAATATTCGCATTGCGTAGGAATCAGAACCGTGTCACTGGCTGTCAGGGCATTGAGGGTTAAAAGGCTCAATGAAGGAGGGCAATCGATGATCACGAACTCGTAATCCGAGTGCAAAGGAGCCAGCGCATTTTTCAACCTGAATTCCCTGTTTTTGGCCGTCACCAATTCCACCTCGGCCCCCGCCAGGTCTACTGTCGAAGGAATCACAAAAAGAGTCTCAATCGCAGTCGGATACACCACCTGATCGATTTTTGCGTCACCGACCATCAGATCATAGACTCCCATTTGAGAGTCGTTCAAATAGATTCCCAATCCAGTAGTGGCGTTGCTTTGAGAATCGACGTCAATGAGAAGGACCTTCTTCCCGGTCAGGGCCAGACAGGCCGACAAATTAATGGCCGTGGTGGTTTTTCCGACTCCGCCTTTTTGATTGGCAACACATATAATCTTAGGCATGAAATCCCTCAATGTCTTTGGGTTTTATTATAATTATCACAGGAATTTCCGCTAAACAATAAAAAATCGCCCCACGCAGGAATGTTCCACGTGAAACAATCTGGAATAGGTTGATTTCTAACAGATTAATTGTTTAGCGGAAAAATGAAAGAAAAAAATGTCCCTGGGACTACGAATGTTTCACGTGGAACATTTTTCAAGGACCACCATGATGGAAACATGACCGTCGAAACCCTGAACTTCTTCGGTCTGCAAAATCCGGATGCCGGGGGGCAATCCGGAGCTGGCTTGGGGAATCTCCTGCGGGTCTTTTTGAAGTATTATACATCCTCCCACTGTAAGGAAAGGAAGACCTATTTGAAGACAAAGCCCCAGGGAGCCGAATCCACGAAAAACAACCCGGTCATATTTCTCAGAGCAAGCCGGCCGGTTGAAATAATCCTCCGCACGACCCTCCAGCACCTGTACATTGTTCAATTCCAGGTTGCGCACGGCATCTCTTAGAAAATTACACCGCTTTCTCTGGCTGTCCAACAGGCTCAATTCAATTTGGGGCTCTAGTATTTTGACAGGGATGCCGGGGAACCCTCCGCCGCTTCCTATATCCAGAACCCTGTGCGAAGGGGAAATCCACCGAAGGTAATGCAGGGAATCGAACACATGTTTCCGCAAAATGGGGAGAGCCTGTTTCTCGCTGGTCAAATTAATCCTGGAATTCCATTTAACCAGAAGGGAGCAATAATCGGAGAAACTCTGGAGAACCTTGTCGTCCCAATGGTAGGAACTCAAATCCAGCTTTGGGTGGTTTAGAACGCCAGTAATTTGTTCGGGGGTTAAAACAGACATATTGAAACTATAAATAAATTTCCGGAAAAAGGGAAGGGCAACTAGCTCTGAAGAGCTCTCCGGAATTCCTGGGTAAGGAGGGGAAGAATCTGCAGGACATCGCCGACAATTCCATAATCAGCGACATCAAAAATCGGGGCATTGGCATCCTTGTTGATCGCCACAATGCATTTGGAGGAAGACATGCCGGCCAAATGCTGGACCGCTCCGGAAATTCCACAGGCAATATACAAATCAGGACCCACGGTACGACCGGTCTGACCCACCTGGCTCGAATAGTCCCGCCAGCCATTATCCACTACCGGACGGCTCGCCCCTACGGCTCCTCCCAGAACCTGAGCCAGCTCCTCCAGCAATTTAAAATTATCCGGACCCTGCATTCCAAGACCCCCAGAAACCACAATCCTGGCTTCGGTAATATCCAAAGACCCTCCGCCCTTAACAATATCCTTCAATTTTAAAACCTGGGCCAATTCGCTGAATTGAGAGGAGTGCTCTGATATACCGCCATTACTTTCTAAGGAACCGGAATCCCCACGGAAGGCATTGGGACGCAGGGTTATGATTACCGGTCCCGCTTGACTGAATTCCAAATTGGATAAAGCTTTCCCTGCATAGACCGGCCTCTGAGCTGAAATGCCCTTTTCAGGGGTGTAATCCAGACTGATGCAATCTGTCGCAAGCCCGGAACCGAGACTCGCGGCCAAAGCGGGCGCCAATTCTTTACCATGATTGGTGGCAGGAAGCAAAACGGCAGCGGGAGGGGATTTTTCAATCAGGGCCTTCAGGCTATCCAGATACCGCAAGCTGGTATAGGTTTCCAGTTCCGGATGACTCACCACCATAACCTGATGCACACCGGAACAGGCAACCGCATCGGCGATTTGGCCCGATTGCGAAGATAACAAAGCCGCTTTGACCTGGCCCCCGGTTTTGCCAGCAAGCAGACGCGCGGCCTGAACCGCCTCTAAACTAACAGGTTTGATGGATCCACCGGCGTGTTCGATAACCACCCAGATGTCATGTGAACCGGCCATATAGATTTATGCCATTATGGACTATTTTATGAGATAGAAATACAGGATTGGAAACCGGGATAGCCGCGAGCCTCCTGCCGGGAGGCTCGCCGCAACCGTAGGAAATTATTTCAGAGTAGCTTTCAGGGAAATCGTAGGACCTGCCAGCGCTTTGGAAACCGGACAGCCATTTTTAGCGGCTTCGGCATGTTCCTGAAACTTTGCCTCATCGATATCGGGAATAACAGCCTCGCACACCAGATCGATTTTGGTGATTCCAAACCCGCCTTCGACCGCTTCGAGAGTGACCGTGGCTTTGGTTTCAACACTGGTGGGATTAAAACCGGCCTTTCCCAAACCAGCAGAGAAAGCCATGGAATAGCAACCCGCGTGGGCGGCGGCAATCAATTCTTCGGGATTGGTTCCGGTCCCATCTTCAAAACGGGAAGGAAAAGAATAAGCGCCTTCGTAGGCCCCGCTTCCCAGTTTCATGGTTCCTTTTCCCTCTTTCAGATTACCTTCCCAACGTGCAGATGAAGTTCTTGCAGGCATAAAGTGATTCCTCTCCGTTTATGAAGAGCCAGGGCAACCCCATGGCTCAATATTAATAAAATAGGTTTTAAAGGATGGAATTTGGTACTGGAAAAGTACCAAATAATATAAAGATGAACAAGCGGGAAAAAGGATTTTTTTCTATCCGGCAAAATACCTTTAAACGGGTAACAATGAACCAATGGCTTCGATAAGGTCTCCCTTGGAAACCGGTTTGATCAGACACCGGTCGAAATCGGCGGCAAGATAGTAGCCTTCGGCCTCGCTGGCATCCCCAACCAGAGCAATGATGGGAATACGGGATCCATTCTCCCCTTCCCGGCTCCGTATTTCTACCGTAGCACCCACGCCGTCCAACAGGGGCATTTGAATATCCATAAGAACCAGATCATAAGATCCGCCCTCGTATTTCTCGAGAGCGGCCTGGCCATCGTGAACGATCTCTACAGAATACGAACCATCTTCCAGAAAACGTTCGATCAACCGGCAGGTGTCCTCACAGTCATCGGCCAGCAAAATTCTACGAACCCCGGAATGGCCGTTGTTATTGTGAACCTCCCCCCCAGCGTCCCCATGGCCTTCAATTTCCATTTCCTGAACTTCCTCTTCGGGAATTTCATAGACCGGCACATCCTGATCCTCGGCGACCTCCCCCGTATCAGGAAGGTACATCAATTGCTCCTCCAAAACCTGCACCGAACCCTTTTCGAAGCGGGCATCGAATCCAAAGGTAGCGCCTCCGCTCTTCCTGTTTTCGGCCCAAATGGTTCCGTCCATTTGCTCCACGAGACACTTGCAGATAAAAAGACCCAGCCCGGTGCCGCCGTAATTTCTTTCCACATCCGGATCACCCTGAGCCAGACGTTCAAAAATGGTGTTCACCTGATTTACAGGAATACCCACCCCGCTGTCCAACACCAGGAACTTAACAACGCATTCGGCCCCTTCATCCAATCCCAAATGAACCCTAACCTGCACCTCTCCCTCAAATGTGAATTTGATGGCGTTGTTGACCAGGCTGATGAGTATCTGCTCCAGCCGCCGGACATCACCAATCAGATATTGCGGAACATCAGGATCGATTTGCAGTGAAAGAGACACGCCCTTTTCCTGGGCGGTGAGATTCAGGGTTTGAATGATTTCCCGCATGACGTCATTCAACTGAAACGAAATCGGCTCCAAATGAAATACACCTTCCCGCAGCCTGGCCACATCAATAATATTTTTGAACAAATGATGCAGTTTCCGACCGGTCACGCGATAAAAATTGAAGCACGCTCTCTGATTGGCATCCAGATGGGTTTGATTCAGCCAGTCGCCCAGTTGGTTGAGCGTATGAATCGGCGCCTGAATTTCATCACACATGCTGGTCAGCAGATCGGCCTGAAAATTCTTTTCACGATAAGCCTGATCCAGTCTGCTCTCCAATTCCTGTACGGATTGAAGAAGCTCGGTCATTTCATTTTTTTGCTCACTGATAATTTGCCGCAGTTGGTCCATGACAAGTACCACGCGGTCGGAACCCGAAAAGTTGGAATAGATATCTTTCATCTGTTCCGCCAGCTCAACGGGGAGATCCGTATCGGCCAAATCCTTTTTAAACAAACCCCACTTAAACACGCGCCACCACCTTATTCTACATTAGCCCATTCGGGTAGATTTCTGAGGATCACGGCTAATCCGAAACCTGCAATCAGCCGCCAGATTTTTATCGATCTATACTCCTAAGAGTAACGGCTCCCCCAAAAAAAATACATATCCAATTATCGGATCAACAAAATTTATTTGAAGAAATACTCAGGAAAAACTGAAGAAAAGGGGGAAATGCCAATAAAACAAGCAGATATTTGACACAAAGAAGGGGGTTGTTCAGGCCCTAAAATAGCGGCCGGTGGGCGTATTGAAAAACTTGTCCAGGGGGATATCTTCCTGTTTGATAAATCCTTTGGCAGGAAGCGCGCCTTGGGCAACCAGATGAACGACGGCGCAAACGGAAGCGGCAGTGGTCCAGGCAATGGCCCGCCACGGCTGGCCCGCGATCTCCTTCGGAAAATAACTGCGTACAAATTCTTCCCGCATCATTTTCCCTTTATGCTGGCCCTCCACGGCGGCATGCACATACACCACATCGTCATTCACCGGTGGCTTGGCGTTCACCAGAATTTCACCAGCCTTCTCGCGGTCTTTGCGCATGAACAGTTCATTGAAGAAAAATTTCATCAATGCGCAATGTCCCGGATACCGAATGGTTTTATAATTGAGATCCTCCACCCTTCCATCATAGGTTTCACACAGGCTGCCCAATCCACCGGAGGTGGCAAACGCTTCCAGCTGCACGCCGTCGATCACGATGGTTTCCAGCCCCTCCATCGCCGTCACCCGCGCGCGTTGGCCTTCCTTAATGACTTCGCAATCGTTCAGGTATTCATTGACCACGCCCTCTGCCGACCAGTTGAAAGCATAGCCGAGCATTCCGCGCGGGTGCTGGGGAAGAGCCCCGACGCGCAGTTCAATGCTCCTCAGCTTGGGGAATTTGTGAGCCAGATCCGCGCCCACAATGCAGATGAAACCCGGCGCCAGTCCGCACTGGGGAGCCATCACTCCTTTGGACGTTTTCGATAGTTTTTTAATGGCCGCAGTCGTCGGAACGTCCTCGGTCAAATCAAAATAATGTTTACCGGCGCGATGGGTCGCCTCGGCCACGGCCAGATTGAGGTTGTAGGGCAGGCAGGTCACCACCGCATCGTGATCCTTGATGGCTTTATCAAGAACGCTTTTGCTTTGGACGCGCCCCTTGAGCACTTTAAAGGGATACCCTTTATGCGGGCCGGAATCCAGTCCGGTGGTACGGTATCCGTTCTCGAACAACAGGGTGGCCACAAGCATTCCGACCTTGCCCAACCCTATGACCAGAACTGATTGAATTTTTTGATCCACCGATTACACCTCAAGCTAAGGATTTATCCTCAGTTTAATTTCACATTCAAATTGGACAACACTTGGCCTGGAAAGTCAATGTATGTCTAATATAGTATAAATAATTATACCTTTAAATTCAGGTATTTAAATGATTTGTATGATTTTTTATGGCAACGGGACCGGATTTTGTCAATCAGCAACATTCCCTGTTAATTTAAAGAAGCCATATTCCTTGAATGAACTGTTTTAGAATTATTTAGTCCATGCAATTCAATAATTTAAAGTAATTCCCCAAAAACATTACATTTCTGGCACATAACATGCATATTATTGTTTCAACTGATACAAATGGGGTATTTGAAATCAATTGAACAAGCAGAAGTTGGGGGAGTAATGAAAAAGGGAATTTTAATGAAGCTGAGCAAAAACAATCAATCACGAAAAATTGGATATATCCTGCGGACCTGGGCCGTAACGGTCGGGTTGCTGGTCATGACGGCCTTGCCGGCCGCCGCCGCCGAAGACGCTCAAAAATACAATGATGTCATCATCAATGGCTATAAGCTCGGATTTTTTGAACAAGTCGCTTTGGAAGATTTTATAGATCAGGAAATTGAAGACGGAAATTACTGGTTCGAAATGGATACCGGCATGTGGGGCCGCGTCGGTGAGCCACCGATAGGACATATCAAAGTGCCCGATGATTACCGGGAATATGTCGAATCCAGAATGAGCAATCAAAACCAGGCCGCCCAGGTGGAGCTTTCTTCTTCCAAGAAAGATTGCGGTACGGGTTGCGTTTACTGGTAACGGAATTACCCCCCCCAGAAGTCTGCTTTTTGATGTGACTTCCCCCTCTCTCCGATATTTCGGAGGGAGGGTTTTTTTTGCCTTGTGAGCGCCTTTTCCCCGCCTGCGACTAAGAGGTGATGCAAGTCACCCCGGCGTAAGGATTAAAACATAGATTCTTCACTCCACTGCGTTCCGTTCAGAATGACATATATTGTTAATTGCTTGATTGGGTCGAATTTAATCATCGTAACCCAAACCACTCAACTGTCATCCTGAACGTCAGCGAAGGATCTATGTTTAGAAGTTTAAGCAAGGGCTATATAATTTTATCAGCTTAAACCACCTTCGCCTCATCGCGCAGGGCCTTCACCAATTGCGCGCAGGCTTCCTCCGGTGTTCCTTCCAGAATCACTCCCTTGTTGCGTGCCGGGGGAAGTTCCAGTGAAGTTTCCCGGACCCGGTTGGCCGCCGCGCCCATCACCTCCGCGTCGAAACCGATAGCGGCGGCGTCGAGCGTCACGATTTCCTTTTTCTTGGCGGCCATGATGCCCTTCAGCGAGGGCAGGCGGGGCTCGTTCAATCCCTTCTGGCAGGTGAGCAATAAAGGAAGCGGCGCTTCTAAAATTTCCGATCCCCCTTCAATCTGCCGAGTCACCTCCGCCTGTTGGCGGTCGTCGGATAATTTCAGATCCGTCACCACCGTCACGAACGGCAGACCCAGCAGAACCGCCATTGCAGGCCCGACCTGCGCCCGGTCGTCATCCACCGCCTGACGTCCGCACAAAATCAAATCGTATTTCAAGGTACGGATCGCCTTGGCCAGAGCCGTCGCCACGCCCAGGCCGTCGAGGCCATCGAACGCGGGATCCAGCAGGTGGACCGCTTTATCCGCGCCCATCGCCAGGCCCTTGCGCAGGGTATCCTTGAAATTCTCCGGACCCAGCGAGATCAGGGTGACCGTAGTGTCGTCGGGCGACTTCTCCCGGATGCGCACCGCTTCCTCGACAGCAAACTCGTCGTACGGATTGAGCACCCGCGGCAGGCCTTCGGTATTCACCTTGCCGTCTTTTATGGAAAGCGCCGCGCCGGTATCGATCACCTGCTTGACGCAAACAATGATATTCATCCTGATTCCCTTATAAGAGGATTATGAAAAGAAGAATATTATCACATTCCCTTTTTTAAATAAAAACCCGGAAGCCATGCTCCCCTCCCTTCTAAAGAAGGGGTTGGGGGAAGTTGCTTTTCTCCCCCTTGTAAAGGAGACCTTTGCATAAGTATAAAAAAAGGAGACAACAAGAATTCCCCTCCTTACCAAGGAGGGGATACAGGGGAGGTTGTGGTACCTCTTTCCTTGCATTTAAAGGTTTTTTGCCTTGTTACGAAATCTGCACCCCACCTGTATCCTCCCCTCAGCAAGGGGAGGAATATTCAAAGCCGGGTGTTATCCAAAGATCTCCTTGTAAAGGGGGATGGGGGAATTCTTCCTCTTGCTGTTTATGCGTAATACTCCCCCTTCTCCGAAGGGGGCCGGGGGCTTCTTCCTTAATTTAAAAATCTAAATACAGAATATTCAGTAATTGGGAAAGCAGTATTAGGGGAGTTGGCTTCGGAGGAATTGCTTATGGTGGCAAGAAGAGACTTGCTTCCTTCTTTTAATATTTACTTAGCACAGACTCTATTTGATCAAATTCACGAATAAAGCATTTCAAGTATACTTTATTAGCCTCTACAGGTAACTGCCCCTTTGTCTGCCCATTTGCGGCTGCAGCACCTTCAAAATTACATAAAATATTAAAATAATTGTTCCAAGTTCTTTCCGTAAAAGAAATATACTCCTTCATTCTTTTGTCATTGTCATATTTTTTTAACAGTCTATCGAATTCACTTTCAATCCTCCTTTCTTTGGGAGGAACCAGTTGATTGCCGCATTCATCAACCTCCTTGTTTGTCCGAGCATTATCTATGCAGGTAGTGTCATGTGCTAATGCAGGACTAATGTCAATTGACATTAGAAATAGAACGAATATTAATATAGGTTTTTTCATTTTCATCACTCTTCAGATTAGATATATTTTTTTTGCCTACCGTCTTCCTGACTACATAAGGTATTGAAGAACGCCATACTCTATTGAAAGGAACATCTTAACGGTGTCCGTATTTCTGTCCCTCATTTATTCATTGCGGCCATTGCGGATTCCAGCTCTTTATTTTCAAGTTCTCTTATGATTTCCCCAGGCCCTAATTGATAAACCTTGTTACTCAAGCGGCTTTTTCCATTAATCCTGAAATCGGATGTGGTTCCACCGCCACCCCATACCACTACATTACTGGATGGAATATAGCCGTAGGCAGATAATGAGGCAATGTCAACATTGCAGGGGTTGGTCGCTTGGGTTTCTGCCCAATAGGCTTTGCACGCAAGATAGATATAGTGGAGGTTGGATTTAACATCGGCGGCTATGGCGGGGTTGGGTCGATTGGTATAAAAAGAATAATTATTCGAAACGAAAAACATCCCAACGAATATAAGGACCCCGCACGTAAACCCGGCTCCCCCAAAGGCCATCTTTTTTAAAAACATATCTCTAAAACATCCCTAAAAAGTGTGAGCCACCATATTTGTTAAATTGTGGAACAAGAATGGCCAGGAGAATCAACGCTGAGACCAGTCCCAACAGGAACCATTTGATTTTTGTGCCGATGCTTAATTGTGTATTTGCATTCATAATATTAAGAAGACCCTCATCTGAAAGGGGGTCCAATCTCTTCCTGATTTTATTCTGGACCGGTCGTTACCTGTCTCTCTATCAGGTTAATGCCCGTCGGGGCGATTGGCAACCCGTTTTCCAGCGATGGAGTGGCCGGGCGATTTGCTTCTCCGTGTAGAGGGACACATTGCGTAAGTAGCCCCCCTCCTTCCAAAGAGCCTGTCCTGAGCCTGTCGAAGGAAGGGGTGGGGGGTGGTTGATGACTCTTTCCCTACTGGTGGTGATCCAATAAAAAGAGGTAGGGGTATCAACCCCTCCCAGCCTCCCCCTTGGAAGGAGATCTTTGCATAATTCCCTGCTTTCAATATTCCTCCCCTTGCTGAGGGGAGGATACAGGTGGGGTGCGGATTCCGTAACAAGGCAAAAACCTTTAAATGCAAGGAAAGAGGTACCACAACCTCCCCTGTATCCCCTCCTTGGTAAGGAGGGGAATTCTTGTTGTCTCCTTTTTTTATACTTATGCAAAGGTCTCTTCGGTGAAGGGGAGCAGTTTTTTTCCGGTATTTCTTCATCAAAGTGGCTCGCTGATCTCCGGTCCCTTCTCCCCTGGTGGGAGAAGGTTAGGATGAGGGGGCTTAATGATCTTTCCTC
>JAOUPX010000064.1 GCA_029879645.1 Nitrospinota bacterium | reverse complement strand
GAGGGGAGGATACAGGTGGGGGGGGTATAGATGAAACCCTTTAAAAGCAGGGAATAGGGCACCACAACCTCCCCTGTATCCCCTCCTTCGTAAGGAGGGGAACATAATTAGGACCGTATAATTTGCTTATGCAAAGATCTTCTTGTAAAGGGAACCGGGCCAGCGTGACGCTGGACTCATTTTTAAAATGCGCTCCATGGTCATCGGTTGCCGTTAACTGCAAGCTCGTTACCTCCCTTGCCAGAGGGCGGTGAACAGTTGATTTTTGCCATATTTTCGCCTATGATAAGCGCCATTAAATCGACCCTGAATCAGGCGGGTCACTGCGGAAGGGCCAGCGATTCCAATGTCCTCCATCCGCGTAAGACTCACCTGTGATTGACTGAAGTTTACTGTAATGGGAGACCCGGGCAATGTATCTGACCAAACGCCAGAAGGAGATTTATCAGTACCTGAAGGAGCATATCCAGTCGATGGGTTACGCGCCGAGCATCATGGAGATTTGCGCGAAGTTCAACCTGTCGTCGCCTGCCACCGTGCACAAGCACCTCAGCCACATCGAGGAGAAGGGCCTCATCCGCCGGGAGCAGAACCTGAGCCGTGCCATCGAACTGGTGGAAGAGACCTCGAAAACCACCCTGCCGGAATACCAATTGCTCGGCCACATCATGGCCGGCAAGCCGATCGAGGTGATTGAGACGCGCGAGATGATGTCGCTCATGCCGGACCCGTCGGGCAAGGACATCTTCGTGCTCAAGGTCAAGGGCCAGTCGATGATTGACGACCATATCCAGGACGGTGACTACGTCATCGTCGAACGCCGCGACGATGCAAAAAACGGCGAGACCGTCGTCGCCCTGCTCGATAACGAATCGGCCACTCTGAAACGCTTTTACCGCGAGAAAGACCATATCCGCCTGCAACCGGCCAATGACACCATGGAACCCATCATCGTGAAAGAAGGTGACTTCAAAATCCAGGGCGTGGTCATCGGCGTCCTCCGGAAATTCTGAAAAGCAAATTAACCACAGATGAACACAGATGCACACAGATAAGATCACTGAAAAAATTATCAGTTGCGGTATGAAGGTGAGCAATACGCTGGGCGCAGGCTTTCTGGAGAAAGTGTATGAAAACGCTATGGTTTTGGAATTGCAAAAGACCGAGTTAAAAGTGGAGCAACAAAAGAAAATTGCAGTGATGTATGAAGGCACAGTTGTAGGCGATTATTTTGCAGATATTTTAGTCAATGATCAGGTCATCATTGAAGTGAAAGCATTAAAGGGGATTGATGAATCTCATCATGCCCAACTTTTAAATTATTTAAAAGCTACCGGTATACGAGTGGGATTGATTCTCAATTTTGGAACCTCACGCATGGGCATTAAAAGAATGGTTTTATGATTTCCATCTGTGTTTATCTGTGT
This sequence comes from Nitrospinota bacterium, assembly GCA_029879645.1. Taxonomy (GTDB): domain Bacteria; phylum Nitrospinota; class Nitrospinia; order Nitrospinales; family Nitrospinaceae; genus SZUA-226. Next base: position 16,926 of record JAOUPX010000064.1, on the reverse strand, counting down.
TCATCTGTGGTTAATTAGGGTTTGATTTTATGGTTAAAAGTATTTTGCATATCGACATGGACGCGTTTTTTGTTTCGGTGGAAGAGGTGCGCGATCCGTCCCTAAAAGGCAAGCCCGTGATCGTAGGCGGCGACCCCGACGGACGCGGGGTGGTCGCGGCAGCATCCTATGCAGTGCGCAAGTATGGCGTGCATTCGGCGATGCCCATCGCCCGCGCCAAACGGTTGTGTCCGCATGCTGTTTTCCTGCGCGGATCGCATCACCTGTACAGCGAATTTTCGGCGCGCATTTTTGACATTCTCGATTGCTACTCGCCGCTGGTGGAACCGATGTCCCTCGACGAGGCGTACGTCGACCTGACCGGATGCGAACGTCTGCACGGTCCGGTGACCGACACGGCTCAGCGCATGCATGACGAAATTTTAGACCGGGTGGGTATCAACGCTTCGGTCGGCATGGCGGGCAACAAGCTGATGGCGAAGATCGCTTCCGGCATGGCCAAGCCCAACGGATTGTTGCGCATCCTGCCGGGTCACGAGGCGGCATTTCTCGCGCCGCTTCCCATCGGGCGCATTCCGGGCATCGGACCCAAAAGCGGCGAGGAGTTCAAGCGCATGGGCATCTATACCGTACGGGATCTCGCACAACTGCCGCTGGAGCTGTTGGAAGAGGTTTACGGCGAGTGGGGAAGGCGCCTGTATGAAAAGGCGCGAGGCATCAGTCATTCGCCGGTGCTGAAACGCGACGACACCCGCTCGATCAGCCGCGAAACGACACTAGAGGAAGACTCCACCGACCCGGCATTTCTGGAATCGACACTCAGCTGGCTGGTGGAGAAGGCGGCATCGCAACTGCGCGAAGAGGGTCTCCGCGCCCGGTGCGTGTCGCTTAAACTGCGTTACTCCGATTTCAAAACGGTCACGCGTTCGCACACGCTGAACGAAGCCGCTTGCGAAGACCACATCATATTTGATACGGTGGTGGGCCTGTTTCGAAAACTGTTCACGCGGAGGACGCGCGTACGGCTGGTCGGCGTCGCACTCACTTCGCTCACTTCAGGCGCGCCGCCGCAGATGGAGTTGTTCGAGAATATGAACGCCAAGCAATGGCAAAAGCTGTACGCCGGCATCGACCGCATCCGCAACAAATATGGTTTTCGTTCTATTGTAAGAGGGTCGAGCTGTTCCGCGCAGGGCGAATTATAAAAGTCTCCCCTCCTTAAAAAGGAAGGGCGTTATTTCCGTTCATCGGTGGTTAATTAGGTTTAGGTAATGGACATCCAAAAAATACGAAAAGAGTTTCCGGTGACGGAGCACCGGCTGTTCATGGATCACGCCCGCGTGGCGCCCCTGGCGCGTCCCGTCCAAGCAGCGATCACCGCGTTCGCCGAGGAGGCGTGCGAGCAGGGCACCGCGCATTATGCCGAATGGCTGAAGGAAGTGGAAATCGTACGCGCCCGCTTCGCGAAACTGATCAACGCCGATACCAGTGAAGTGGCGTTCGTCAAGAACACCTCGGAAGGACTCTCCATCGTCGCCAATGGCATCGATTGGAAAGAGGGCGACAACGTGGTCATCCCCGACATCGAATTCCCAGCCAACGTCTATCCGTGGATGAACCTGCAACGCCGGGGGGTGGACGTCCGCTTCGTGAAATCCGTGCGGGGACGTGTGCCGTTCGAGCAGATCGCCTCGCAGGTCAATTCGCGGACGCGGGTGCTCTCGATCAGTTCGGTGGAATTCAACAGCGGCTATCGCAACGACCTGAAACGCATCGGTGAATTCTGCAAAGAGAAAAATATTTACTTCTGTGTCGACGCCATTCAGTCGCTGGGTGTGATTCCCATGGACGTAAAAGAGTTTAATATCGACTTCCTGGCGGCGGATGGGCACAAGTGGATGCTGAGTGTCGAGGGTCTGGGCGGGTTCTACATTTCCCAACGGGTGCTGGACGACATCCATCCGGCGGTGGTGGGATGGGACAGCGTCATCAACTCATCCGATTACGGCAATTACGATTTCACGTTGAAGCCCGACGCCACCCGCTTTGAGGAAGGTTCGCTCAATACACTTGGCATTTACGCGTTCGGCGCGGCGCTGGCTCTGCTGGAGGAAGAGGGAATCGAGCATATCGAGAAACGCGTTCTCAGTCTCGGCGACTGTATCCTGGAATACCTGCGCCACAGCAAGTTCAAAATTCTCAGCTCCACCGAGCCGGGCGAGCGGTCCGGCAGTGTCTGCTTCGGGGGAGACATCGACTACAAAAAACTGGCGGTGTATTTAAGAGAGAATAAAGTCATCGTCTCCGTTCGCGACAATTTTGTCCGCCTGTCCCCGCACTTCTACAACACCGAAGAAGAAATCGACCAATTCTTCGCCCTCCTCGATGAATTTTTAAAGCAGTAAAAATTACTTAACACTAAAGTTGACTCTGGGGAGCTGATACGATTGGCCGTTCGTTCGGAGAGTGGCTTGCAGACGGTGTTGGCCGCGCTCGACGGGCCATAGATAGCGCCCGCCTTTTGTATTTGCTATGTGTTTACTATTTAATACCCATTCCACCTGATCGGTGTCCATTGCGCCGTCGATCACGAACTCGAACGCTTCGTGGTCGTCCGGAATACGCGGGTCCATCGCCAACTGCAGACCGGGCGTCGGTTGCACCCATTCAAATTTATGATGATATGACGCGACTTTAATTTGCTTCTCCGGTTGCGGTGCGGTGTCGGGAACAAACCATTCCGACACGCTGTGACAGGGCTCACCTTCAAGTGCGGGTGCGCACACTTCCTGTTTAACCAGGCGCGGGCTGAGATACAGGGAATGCGTTTCACGGTGGCGGTTGAGTTCCGCGAACACGCCGCGCAGAAGCAGGCCGGGTCCGGTCGATCCGGTCACCCGGTCCATTGCCAGCTGGTCGAGGTTGCCCATCCACACACCGACCACATAGCGGTCATTGAAGCCAACCGCCCAGGCGTCTCGATAACCGGTAGACGTTCCGGTTTTGACGGCGGTCTGCACCGGCAGGTTGAGTACACTCCCGCCGCCGAACTCCAGACGCCGCGCCTCGGGATCGGACAGGATATGCGCGATTAGCGATGCCGACTCCGCCGACAGAACCTTTCGTGGAGTGTGGAACGAAGGGTCGTTCAGTAATGTTTTAAGAGGAGCGAAGGTCCCCCGGTTGGCGAGCGCGGTGTAGGCCTGCACCAGTTCGTATAAGGTCACCTCGCCGTTGCCGAGTGCCAGGCCGTCGCCGTAGAAACCGGGATGCCGGGTCAGCGAGCGGAACCCCAGTGAGTGGAGAAATTTGAGATAGGAATCAATGCCGACGAACTGTGCGGTTTTCACGGCAGGGATATTGAGCGAATTGCCCAATGCCTTACGTAAAGAAACTGGACCGTAGAACGATCGGCTGTAGTTACGGTAATTATGCAGGCCGTGCCCTACCGAAGTAGCCAAAGGAGAATCGTCTATTTCCGTTGCGGCGGTCCAGCCCTTTTCAAGTGCCAGCGCATAGAGGAACGGTTTCATCGACGAGCCCGGCTGGCGCGGGGTGATGACAGCGTCGAGAAAACTTCCCGGCACGTTCTCGTTCATTTGGCCGGCAACGGTCCACGCCAGGATTTCGCGTGTGTGGTGATCGACCACCAGCGCGGCCCCATTGTGCACCTTCTGGGTTCTTAAATCGGCCAGACGACGGTCCAGTAAAGATTGTACGGTGGTTTGCAGGCCGGAATCCAGCGTACTGCGGATTTTGCTGTGAGGGAATTTTGGGTCCAATTGACTCAGGACCTGTTGAGCAAAATGAGTGGCTTGGACGGAAGATTTCGATCGTTCCAGTTTCAGTGAACTTTGTATTATTTTCTGAACCTCGCCGGGCGAGAGAATACCGCGTTGTAAAAGCGTTTGGACAAGACGGTGGATGGAGGACTCGACTTTCTTCGAGTCGCGATAGAGGTCGAAGCGCGACGGCGCGCGTACCAATACGACAAGGGCCATCATCTCTTTCGGGTTGAGCGTGTCGAGATCGCGGTTGAAGTAATGCCGCGCCGCCTGTACCAGTCCACGCCGGTTCGAGGCATAGGGAACCTGATTGAGATAGAATTCAAGAATATCAGCCTTATTGTGATGATGTTCCAGGTCCTGCGCTTCCCAGCCTTCGATCCAGCGAGACCACACCGTGCGTGGCCGGGGATGTTGGATGCGTACCACCTGCTCGGTAAGCGTGCTGGCACCGCGCACGGATTTCATGGATTTAATATTTTGCCAGAGTGCGTGAAGACGGGCGAGCCAATCGACGCCATCATGCTGGTAAAATCGCTTGTCCTCGGACAACACAAAGGCCATTTGCAGGAATTCAGGAATCTGGTGCAGGGGGACCGTATCGTACCGATTCCATTCGGTAGGAGCACTGACCTTTAAAGGCGTGCCGGTGCGATCCAGAACGCGCACCTGTTTGTCCTGGTAATGAATGGAGAATGACTCATTATCCAGGGAAAGGGTAACCAGCGTGGCAAAGGTGAACAAGGCCCCGCAAATGACAGCCCCTCCTGCGCAGGCGGACCAGAGTCGCTCCTTTTTCAGGATCCAATTCAACACGTTTTTAATCCTTGACGATCAATTTCGAGGGGATACCTTTACCGTAGACATCCGGGTCGTACATTTCCCCGGCGTGGACTGGCATCTTCGCAAAATTGCCGGGGGCGATGGCCTGCGCCGTGTACGACAGTACATAGTTGCCCGCCGGGAGGTAATCTGAGTAAAAGCGTACCGAGTCGTGGCGCAATTCTTTATGGTAAAAACTCCAGCGCGATGCGTTGAAGTAATGCCAGTCGGAATATTGGAACCACCAGGAACTGCCGGCGGCCGTGAATTTACCCTTGTCGGCATCGACGGTGGAAGCGGTGGCGAGGTCGCGGTTGACCGGTTCCAGTCCGCCGGGCACTGGATCGTCCACCACCACAAAGTTCCGGGCGGTTGGGATCGATACAAAAATATCGATGCGCACCAGTTCGCCGCGGTGGATTTCCAACTCGTTTTTCAGCAGGATCCATTTGTTGTTACGTTCGACACTATATTCTTTCCGGACATCGATGCCGGCATTGACGCGATTGGCATGCTCCTCCAGCGGAGCATATTGCACGCGGGTGGAATAATACATGCGGCCCAGGCCTTGTTTCTCAATGACCATTTTGGTTTTACGTCCGGGATCATTTTTATCGATAGGCCGCTCGAAGGTGCTTGGAGGATTGCGCCGGTCGGTAAATTTGGCCTTGCCCAGAAGTTTGCCGTCCATGATTGCCTTTACGATCATGCGCGGTTTGGCGCTTTCATAAGCCTTGCTGTAATCGACGAGAGCATTCATGCAGAACAAGTTCTCCTGTGTGTTTTCCCAATGGTCCCGATTACCGCGCGTCTGAGTAATGGTCCGCACCATTTTGAAGGGGATGTCCTGGACGAGCGGCGCCACATCCGGGTGACTCACTGCGTGAGTCAGGGTGGACAGAATGGCGCAATTGGTTCGCAACGGCGTGGCGAGAATGCGCGAGTAGCTGTCGTCGAAGGTTTCATTGAACATGAACTTGCCACCGGTCTGGCTGGAATACGCCAGAATGGTTTCCATGGTTTCTTTCCGGATCGATTCCGTGTCCGGGAGTTTGAGAGCGGCCTGAAGGTAATGCGTTTTACCGAACAGGTCCATAAACGGCACATGCGGTTGATAACGCTCCAAATCCGCTTTGGTGACGCGCCCGGTTCCCGCCAGCGCGGCCAGGGCCACGGCGCGGATGGTGGAGGACATACCCTTGTTGTAAAAGGTCGGGAATGCGTCGCGCTTCAGTAAGTTTTCCAAGTAGGCGTGCAGTTTTTGTTCGACCGCCTGCGGCACCTCATGTCCCGCTTCCTTCAGCCAATTGAAGGCCAGTGCGGTGTAGGCACTGAGATAGGGGCTCACGTACCGGTCTTGCGGAACGAAGTACACCATGCCGCCGTTCGGCGCCTGAAAACTCGCCGCCGATTCCAGGGTGTGTTTCACCAGATCCGCGCTGGTTTCCCATTTGAAATTGTCGGGAAGGTATCCTTTCAAGTTGAGATAGTGAGACGCCATAACGCCTTTACTCAATACCTGTTCCCAGCAGGTGTAGGGGTAGTCGCGCATGTATTTGAACGCGCCTTCGACGTTGGCTATGACCGAGGGCGACAGCACGACGCTGACACTACCGACGTCGGTATGAATATTCTCCGGAAAGAGGATGGAGTCCTCGACCCGCGGCTGGGTGGTGGTGCCGTAATTGGCGGCGGTGTCCAACGACCGTCGTTTATTGATTGGAAGCGAATGAACGAGGCCGTCATTATCTATCTTATCTACCGCCGTAACATTAAAGCGGATTTGGCCCTTGGGATGATTACGGTCCTGTTTCACCGTGCGGGTTTGAATGGGCATCCAGACGGTGCTGCGTTTGTAGGGTTTCAGTGAGACGGTTTCATTTTTGTTTTCAACGTTTCCTTTAATATCCCCTTCCGCGCGAATGGTAACGGTAATGTTGCGCGTTTCATTGGTGCGGTTCATGACGCTGAAGCCGGCGATAAAGTCATCGCCTTCCGTGACCTGGTTCGGCATGACGGGTCGGACTTCGGTTGCGCGGTTGACTTTGAAATTGCCTTCTCCCAACCCCATGCGGTCGCCGGGAGTGACGGCCAGCACCAGGACGCGCCATCCGGTCAGGTTGTCCGGCACTTCAAATTCGATTTGCGCTTTACCGGAGGCATCGGTTTGGAGCGAAGGATTCCAATAGCTGACGAATTTGAACAGCGAACGCATGGCGACACCGGAATCATCTCCGCCGCCGCCGGGATTGGCGCCTTTCTTCTCAAATTTCTGGCGTCCGATGAGACCGGTCAGAATATTGAAGTTGCTGACGTCCAGACCTTCGAGTTTGTAAAATCCTTTGTAAGGATCGAAATAAGTACTGCCGCCCTGAATCAGATCGAACACCGATTCGTCGAGTACCGCCACGGCGAGTTCGATCGGCTCGCTGTTGCCTTTGTGTTTCGGTTGGGCGGTGAGGGAAACCTTGACGGTATCCCGCGGGCGATAGGTTTCCTTTTCCGCCTTGGCGGTGACCAGGATTTCCTTGTATGGGTCTTTGACGGGTACCGAAACGTAGCCCATGCGAAACGTCGGTTTGCCGAGGTCGACGTTACCCTCGCCCAGTGGTTTGTCGACGCGCGGCGATAGGACGACAACCGACAGGTAAAATCCGGGAACGTAATCCGCTTTAACGGGAAACTCGATGACCGGCGTGCTGGATTCGAGAGTTTGCACCCAGTGGTGGAGGACTCCGTACCGTTCAATGGTGATGAGCGCCCGAGCGCCGGGAAAGGGGTTTTTGACCAGGTAGCGGGCGGTGTCGCCTACTTTATAGTCTTCCGATTCAGGAATGATCTGCAGGCTGTTGTCGTCAGGTTCGCTCCACAGGACGCGGCCCTTGCCGATAACCCAGGCGTGGATTTCAGACTGATGCGGTCGTCCTTTCGTATCTTTGATACGGGCAATCATTCGGTACGAGCCCGGATCTTTCGGTGTGAACCGGCAGACCTCGGGTTTGTGTGATGGGGTGCCGGCGCATTGCCCTGCGTCGACCCAAGTCTCGGTGAACTGAGTCAGGTAGGCGTTGCCCGCACCTTTAACGCGCGAGGCTTTGGTGACCTTGTGTTCGAGTTGGATGGCGACATCGGTTCCGCGGACCGGTGTCCCGTGCTCGTTTACGACAATGTAATGGATTTCAGCGGGTTCATCTTCGTTATAAAGCCAGTTGGTATTTTTAAGGCCGACAAACCGGTTCAGTCCGACAAATTTTGCGGAGGTGGCGGAGGCGACAAATTTACCGCGGTCGTCGCGCACCGCACTTTCCACCATCAGGTTTCCATAATGGATATCATGAGGGGTGATTTCAAATGCGCTGGTAAGGTTGCCACGATCGTCAATTTGTCCGGTTTTATTGAAAATACTGATGGTGCGGTTATGGTGATAACCACTTTGGAAAGTGAAATCTTTGGCTTCGGGATGTCTGGAATTAAATGTTTGTTCTTTTAGCGACGCAGTAACCCGCGCCGCGGCATCGGTGTACGGTCCCCCGGCATGCATGCGGGCGGATGTGGTGACGGTTACCGGATCGCCGGGTTGGAACAGATCGCCGTTCAACTCATTGCTGACCCGGAAAGGCGAAGGCGTGAAATCGCTCACAAGAACCTTCATGGGTTGCCAGTTAAAGCTGGTAAAGTTCGATTTCAATGTGAACCGGTACCAGCCCACGGCGCCGGTTTTTGGAACGGTGAGTTCCCCGTCATAGGCGCCGAACTCGGAGAGAGTGATGTCCTCCACTTCATGGACTTTCTTGCCCATGGGATCGCGGACTTCCAACTGGTAACCTGTCAGAGGTGGCGGCGTAAGTGAATCGTTATCCTGGTTGCGCACGTACATCTTGAATTGAATCGTGTCACCAGCCTTGTAAACTCCCTGGGCGGTGGTGCCCCAGGCTTTGATGTGGCCGTATTGTTTTTTTTGATAGGAGAACACAGAGTATTCAGACACCGTGGAGGCGCTGACGGAAAACCGGGCGTCGTCCAGAGGCAATAAAGCCATGTCTCCACCTTTGTCCACTCGGACGAACAGGCGAAGCGCGTCATCGTCGTACCAGCTGTAACCCAGGGTATCCAGCTTGGGGTCCAGCCTTTCTGTGCCCGCCAGAGTGGCCAGGCCATGTTTGTCTGTAGTACCTTGCACAAGGGTTTTGGCATCATTGGATAATTCGGACAGGTGGTCCTTGTAGATATTTATTGTGGCGCCGGAGACGGGTTTTCCGGTGGCCAGTTCGGTGACCCAGACCAGGGTATTGAAGTGTCCCAGTTTGACGTGAACGGCGAAGGGCGTGACCTGGGCAAACAGCGTTCTGCTGTATTCTGATTTTTGGATATCAGGATTGGAAGAGAGTATGCCGTACAGGGCTCCGGTTTGCTCGTCCAACGCCTGGCGAATACCGAGAGGAATGCCGAAAGCGATATCCTCCGCGGCCGGAATTTCTGCCTGCAGGGAAAGCCCTTTTTTATGTCCTTGAGGGGTCAGCCGTTTGTAATTGAGCGTTACGCTTTTCATGTTGGTAACGTACAGGGGTACTTCGGTCTGTTCTCTTTTTTCCAGTACGGCGGTGCGGTGAACGAGATTGTAATCGGGTACGCGGTGGTCGGTTGAAAATATTATATCGACCGGTATTTTCAGGGGGCGGCCAAATTCATCTTTTAAGGTGCCGGCCTGAATTTGTAACAGGTAGTCCTGGGCGGCTTTGAGGTTCTCGGGCAGGTAGACATCATAATTCCTGCCATTGCGGTGGGGAGAACTAAGGTTGGAGTATTCATGGACGTTGGCCCAGGGATCGTAATCGGCGCGTCCCCCGGCAAGATCGGGAGTCAGTTTCATGTGTTCTTTTACTTGGGAGGGTAGAACCGGTGAACTGAATACCAGGGAGACGCTCTTTAGTGGAGAACATTTTTCCCCATTGCCCGATTCGGCCGGTGAGATCATGATGCTGGTTCCCTCGTTGGGTACGCAATTGATTCCGAGGAATTTGAATTCGGGGAAAGTCATGAATTTAACCAGATCGCGGCTGGTGACGCCTTTTTCCGGTCCGTCCGCCGAGAATAAACCCGGCTCGACTTTCAATTCATAGTCAGTGTCCAGGTCCAATTCTTTTTTAGGTGACACCAGCCAGATGCGGCGCGCCTCTATCCCGCGGGAAGTTTGGACCTGATCGTCACTCTTGTGTTTGAGCGACTTGCCGAAATCCAGGGCATAGGGTTCTCCGGGGACCTCTAGAATTTGGGGTACGGTGCGGTCATTGGGGTCGGGCTCGGCTTGTATGGGAATCCGGTCAATTTTCAGAATACCCGTGGTCAGAAAGATATGCTGTTCCACGGAAGTTTGAAAGACCGGCTGGTTGAAGGTGATCCTGAGGACGGGGGTACCAGGGCTCCTCCAGGTGTCGAACCAGGAGTAAGTCACCTGTGGTCTTTTGGTGATGAATTCATGGTGATATGTATTTTGGATCGTAGCGCCATCTTCGGCCTGAATACCTGGGTTGATGGTGACCTGATACTTGTGCGCGGGCTTCAGGGCCTCTTTTTCGCCAAGCTGGCAGGCAAGGGCGCTGGTATTGATCCATCGCCACTGGCAGTTGAGTTGAGGTGTGATGGAGAGTGGGAGTTCATCGGCGTGGCGCTCCATTCGGCCAAGAGGCACGACCGCCCGGTTGAATTGTATGACGATCTGTCTTCCTGCTGGGACATCATTACCCTTTGGGGTAATTCTTAATATATTCAGCGGTTGCCCGGCTTGCGAGGGTGCCGCAAATATATCGCCAGCGGGAACCCCTTGCAGGGCCAGGCAGGATGCCAGTGCGATGAAAAATTTTGAAAACTTCATTTGAACCCTCCCAAGCCTATTAAATTTACATTAGGTTTCCATTGTAAGATAATAGGTTGAGGAAGCCTAGCTGCCTTTTTTTTGCAGAGGATGGATGGGGGTCGGCCTTAAAATTGAAATAGGGTTAAGGTATTGTTAAAATGAACTTTGTGCGGGTCGTGAAATCTGAACCGTTGTTCCTTGTGTCTGCATTTTCTTATCTTGAATCCATTCTATAAGCCCTCTCGGATTTTTGTTGCCTTCCGGATGAGCTTTCCACAAGGGTTGGGCGATATTGATCGAGACGAATGCCTAAAACCATTGGAATACTTCAATCCAACTATATTCCCTGGAAGGGATATTTTGACATCATTCGCTCGGTGGATGAGTTTGTGCTGTTCGATGACGTCCAGTTTACTCAGAGGGATTGGCGTCACCGGAACAAAATTAAAACCAAAGACGGTTTGAAGTGGTTGACGATTCCGGTCGAGTACAAGGCAAGATTTCCCAGGAAAATCAAAGATACTCGTATCAGCGACCTGAGCTGGACCGCGAAGCATTGGGATTTGATCAGGGACAGTTATTCCAGGGCTGAGTTTTTCAAGGACTACCGGGAATTATTCGAAGATCTGTATTTAACCTGCGAAGAAGAATACCTGAGCCAGGTGAATTATCGCTTTCTGAAGGCGATCAATAAGGTGTTGGGCATCGAAACCCTCATTTCCTGTTCCAGCGATTTTAATTTGGTGGGGGGAAAGAATGAGCGTTTGCTTTCCTTATGCCAGCAGGCAGGAGCCGCCAAGTTTTTATTAGGCCCTGCGGCTCAAGTATATCTGGACGAAACTCTTTTCAGGCAGGAAGGAATCGAGGTGGAATGGATGGATTACTCGGGTTATCCTGAATACAGGCAATTATTTCCGCCGTTCGAACATGCCGTAACAATCCTGGACCTGATTTTCAATGAAGGTCCCAATGCCAAACAATTTATGAAAAACTATTGATTGCAACCATGCGCCTTTCCCTGGTGGCCACATTATATAATTCAGCGCCTCACCTGCAGGAATTTTATGAGCGTTTGACACAATCCGCTCAAAAAATCACCCATGATTATGAATTGATTCTGGTCCATGACGGTTCCCCTGACGCTTCGCTGTCCTTGGCCCTGGAACTGGTTGAGAAAGACAATCGATTGAAGGTGATCGATTTGTCCCGAAATTTTGGTCACCATAAAGCCATGATGACGGGATTGGAGCATGCGCAGGGGGAATATGTTTTTTTAATCGACAGCGACCTGGAGGAGCCGCCCGAAGTGTTGCAAGCCTTCTGGGATGAAATGCAGGGCCATGGAGAACTGGATGTGGTGTTTGGAGTACAGGAAAAAAGAAAGGGTGGATGGTTTGAGCGGGTTTCCGGCGCATGGTTTTACAGGATTATGAATTGGTTTGAGGAGGTGCAGATACCCGAAAACTTTTTGACGGTCCGGCTCATGACCCGAAAATACACTCAAAGCCTGATTCAATATCAGGAGAGGGAAATGGAATTCAGTGTGTTGACGGAGCTGGTGGGTTTCAGGAAAAAAAGCATGGTGGTTCACAAATCATCCACCAGTCCAACCAGCTATTCCCTCTCGAAAAAATTCGGTCTTTTGGTGAATGCAATCACCTCATCCACCAATAAGCCGTTATGGTTGATTTTTTATTTGGGGCTTGGCATCACTCTGGTTTCCTCTGCTTATATCGTATGGTTGTTCATCAATCGGGCGATCTATGGGGTGGAGGTGGTGGAGGGTTGGACTTCCATTATGGTATCGATTTTTCTAATCGGCGGCTTGAACATGTTTGTTCTGGGAATTATCGGGATTTATTTGTCCAAGATATTTATCGAATCCAAACAACGGCCTTATACGGTAATACGTAAAATATACCGGTCTGGAGAAAAGTAATAGTGACCCCAAAAGGCACGATTGATAAAAAAACCTTCAGCGAAGCGAGATCTGCCATGTCCTTAGTGTATATCCTGATTACCATCGTTTTGACCGTTTATGGGCAGTTGATTGTAAAATGGCAGGTAAATCTGGCCGGTGAATTTCCTTCCGAAGTTTGGGATAAAGTTATGTTTCTTGGAAAATTGATGTTAAATCCATGGGTCATCAGCAGTATGGTTGCCGCTCTTCTGGCAAGCTTCACCTGGATCGCGGCTTTAACCCAACTTCAGTTATCTTATGCCTATCCGTTTATGGGATTGACCTTTGTGCTGGTGTTGCTTTTAAGCGGACTTTTTTTTCAGGAAACCATTAGCTGGTTCAAAATAAGTGGAGTAATCCTGATTGTAACGGGGATAAGCCTGAGCAGTCAGGGATAGCTCTTCAAATCCGATTTCATTAATAAGGTCTGGGAAAACAGACCCCGGTGTTTCTGAATTTCTAACATAGAGAAAATCCATCGTATGGAAAAAAACAAACGAATTCACTTCAACAAGCCCTACATTATCGGCAATGAGCTCGAATATATCGCCCAGGCGGTTAATAATAACAATCATATTTCGGGTAGCGGTCCTTTTACCGAGCGTTGCCAGGATATACTGGAGGAGTCGATCGGATGTATCCATGCACTTCTCACCCATTCCTGTACCGCCGCGTTGGAGATGGCGGCGATCCTGTGTGACATTCAACCCGGCGATGAAGTGATCATGCCCTCGTTCACGTTTGTCTCAACAGCCAATGCCTTTGTGCTCCGGGGAGGGGTTCCGGTATTTGTCGATATTCGTCCCGATACCCTGAATCTGGACGAAAAATTGATTGCTCCCGCACTCACCGATAAAACCAAGGCCATCGTTCCCGTGCACTATGGTGGTATGCCGTGCGCCATGGATGAAATTATGGATGTTGCGCAAAAAAATAACTTACTGGTGGTGGAGGATGCCGCTCAGGCCTATTTGTCACGCTACAAAGACCGGCCCCTGGGGTCCATCGGTCATATGGGTTGTTTGAGCTTCCATGAAACCAAGAATATTATCAGCGGAGAAGGAGGAGCTCTGTTGGTCAATGATGAGCGTTTTAAGGATAGGGCCGAAATTATCTGGGAAAAGGGAACGGATCGTAGTCAGTTCCTGCGAGGGGATGTCGACAAATATTCGTGGCAGGATATCGGGTCTTCATACATGCCCAGCGATATGATCGCCGCCTTTTTGCTCGCGCAATTGGAGCAGGCCGAAAAGATCATCGCCTCTCGATCCAGGATCTTTCATCAGTATTATGAAGAATTGAAGAGCCTGGAGGCGAAAGAACTGCTCCGCCTGCCTCATCTGGAAGATGGGTCTACGGGAAATGGCCACTTGTTTTTCATTATTGCGAGAAATGCAGAGGAATACAGGGGTTTGGTCAAGCATCTGGCATCGGAGAACATTCAGGCGATTCCGCATTACGTTGCTTTGCATTCATCAAAGGCGGGGTTAAAATTTTCCAGAGTGGCTGGAAGTATGAAGGTGACGGAGGATATCAGTCAGCGTCTGATTCGACTGCCACTGTATTACGGACTGAAGGAAAACGAAGTGACCCGCGTGACACAGGCGATAAGGGATTTCTTCAGGTAGGCCTTCCTGAGGCCTTTTCAGCAGTTTATCTGGAAGGCCTCGAGAGGGAAGGATCTTTAGTGGTTCCCTGAGAGGTTTTCGTGGAAACGAAAGGCAGGGCCATGATGAAATACAAAACCATCACCACTTCGGAGTCATAGAAGTTAGTTTCGAATAACCCGGCGATGAGAAATGATAACACCGAGGCGGCACTCCCACAAAGGATCCATTGTGGGGGTGATTGAGGAGAGCGATTACGTAGTTTTCTGTACACAACCGTAAAGTAAGCAACCCATAATCCCAGCCACGCCGCCAGGCCGATCAATCCTGTATCAACAGTAATTTGAAAAATATTGCTATGAAGATTGTAATAAAATTCCTGCAGAATCGGATGCTGGGGATATTGGTCATGGATTTTGTAAAGACAGTTAAAGCCACAACCAGTTAGGGGATAGTCGCTTATTACATCAAGGCTGGCGTTCCACATTTGAAGACGTAGTGGGTTAGAGCCGCTGTTTAAGTCAGTAATACTTTGAATTCTTTCCTGGATTAATAGAGGAGATAGAAAGTAACCAGCTACCAATAAAGGAGGGAAAATGACTATTAGGATTCTTTTTCTAATGAAAGTGAGTAAAATCAATCCGCAAAATAGTCCGACCCATATTAGCCGGGTTAAAGTTAATATAAGGCAGAGGGTAATGATAAAAGTGGAAGCGTACAGCCATATCTTTCTGTAATGACCCAAAATCAAACGTGAAAAGGATAATAATACAACTGTCATTAATATGGCAGAGAAGGTGAAAGTATGGCTCATGGTGCCACGTAGATCCGTTCTTGAGTCGAGACCCACCCCTGCAGAAAAAACTTGAAAGAGGCCTAGGCACGCGGATGCAGTTCCTGCAAGAATGAGAATATTAATCAGAAGAATTGTAGAAGGGGTTGCGCGGTGGGAGTTTAGCCAATTGGTGAGAATGATTTTCAGTTTGGATGGTTTAAGGAAATCCGACATCCAGAGAAAAAAATCAATAAGTCGGGTTTGGTTAAGAGTATTCACCGTACAAAAAAATAGTAAGCAAAGCGAAAGCTTTTTTAAATAAGGTAAGCTGGATAAAGGTTCAATACTATTTAGGACGGATAGCAGTCCAGCCAAGAATAAAATGATGAAAGGCCAGCCCAGAGTCCATGTAGTCCGGTCCCATGACCGAGAATGATAGATTTGAATCAACCAAAGTGCGATGCCGCCATATCCGGCTACTTGAGTGAGGCTGACGGAAAAATTACAGGCCAGAACAAATAATATAAAACAGACAGTTATTAGTTTTTCATAGGAATTGATAGATGGATTCAGTTTTGAAGTCAATGAGATATCCCCTTTCTTTTTCCTACTGAAAAAAGCGTTTTCCAGAGAATTTTAACATCCAGCCAGAATGAGAAGTGTTTTAGGTAGTAAGCCTCAAGCTCGACTTTATCGGGGATGGAAAGTTCGTCTCTGCCATTGATTTGTGCCCATCCTGTAATTCCTGGTGTTAGTAGATGCAGGTTTCTTTTGGTCCTGAGAGCGATAAGGTCATCCTGATTGTGTAAAGCGGGCCGCGGCCCTACAAATACCATATCACCGGTCAGAACACTCCATAGTTGGGGAAGTTCATCCAGGCTGGTTTTTCTTAAGAATTTTCCCAGCGGAGTTATGTATTGATCGGAATCGGTCAATAAGTGAGTGGCAACATCTGGAGCATCCGTGCGCATAGTCCGAAATTTAGGCATCTTGAATAAAATATTCTTTCTTCCCACCCGAGTGGACCAGTGAATGGCTGGTCCGGAAGAAGTAGTTTTTACTAGAAATGCGATTAGTAAGATTGGAAGCCACAAAAAAGATAGAAGTAATAGGGCTAAGATAAAATTAATCCAGCGTGGCATGGCCTGAACCATATAGAGAATATGTTAATTCAATATGCAGTATTATTTTGCAAGGACTTGATAATATCAGGCAAGGATTCCTGAATTTTATGTTTAGCATGAAAATCCAAGTCCTGTACTAAATTTTGTGATGAATACCATGAAGAGCCAGAAATTTTCCCCAGGGTATCGCTATCGAAAAGAAAACGCCGACCACGTATTTTCCCTATAATATCCCCGATTTTAGCCATGCCGGTAAAAGCTATCCTGGGAATACTCCAGTGGGAAATCGGTTTGCCCAGAGCCTGACATATCCACTCATAAAGTTGCCGTGTTGAGTAGGGCTGTCCGTCGGTAATAATATAGGTTTTCCCGATGGCTTCAGGTTTTGTCGCGGCGAGGATAGCGGCCTGAACGACATCGTCGACATGTACCATGGACCGTTTATTATCAAACTCTGGAATTGGTGGAAAATGTCCCTTGGCTACCGATTCAATCATACGCGGTAAATTACCCTTTGTCGAAGGGCCGTAAACCATGCTCAAACGCAAAACCACAGGCTCGGGAACATAGCCGCCCTCCAACACCAGCCGCTCGGCTTCCCGTTTGCTTTTCCCGTAAGGGGTGGTCGGCAGACATGGTGTAGTTTCATCCAGGCATTCAGAACTGCCTTCGTTTATGGCCTTCACACTGCTAAAGAATACGAACCGGCGTACACCAGAGGATTTGGCGGCTTCCAGCACACGGCGCGTGCCTTCGGTATTGATCTGGAAATATTCTTTCTCGTCCTGCTTGGTTTCGCTCAGCGCA
Source organism: Nitrospinota bacterium (assembly GCA_029879645.1). Lineage (GTDB taxonomy): Bacteria > Nitrospinota > Nitrospinia > Nitrospinales > Nitrospinaceae > SZUA-226. Next base: position 192 of record JAOUPX010000064.1, on the reverse strand, counting down.
TGTGCTTTTCCGGCTAGATGAAATACTACGTCGATGCCTTTTGCGACATTATCTGATTTTAAGTGCTTCAAATCCCCGATAAACGATTCTTGCCAGGGGCCGCTGATTTGCCGGCGAACCAAGGCCTGTATGTGCCAACCCTTATTCAATAGTTGAGAACACAGTGCCTGCCCGATAAATCCGGATGCGCCA
>JAOUPX010000063.1 GCA_029879645.1 Nitrospinota bacterium | reverse complement strand
TGATTCCTCCGCTATCTTTGATCCAATTAAAATCAAAGCCTGTCACCCTGAGCATGTCGAAGGGCGACAATAATATCCCCCTCCTTCGTCAAGCTCAGGACAGGCCCCACAAAGGGGGAACTAAAAATCCGTGTCCATCTGTGGTTAATTCATTGATTTTGCCCTTCTGTAAGTAAAATTTGTATAGCAAATATATATACAATATTGTATATTGATTGTGTATGCAAGGAGATCGGTTCATGTTGAAATCAAAACAATCAAAGAAAACAAAGTCTTCCCGGTTCCGCGTGATCCGTGATGCAAGTATCAATTTGCGCGTCCAGCCGCAACAACGCGACCTGATCGACCGGGCGGTGGCGGTTCTGGGTAAAAGCCGGTCGGACTTCATGCTGGAAGTGGCCTGCAACGAGGCCCAAAACGTCCTTTTGGATCGCCGCTATTTTGCCCTCGAACCTGAGGCATTTGACCGTTTTTTGGCGGCCCTTGACGAGGCGCCGACGGACAACGAACGTCTGCGCCGAACGCTCACCTCGCCGGTCCCGTGGGAATGATGCGTGCATGTCATCTGATGACACTATAACCCCACCTGAGAAAATTTGCTCCGACCACAATTTGGATGAATTCGATTCCGGCGAGCCGGTACTGGATGATTGGCTGAGACGTCGGGCTTTGCGAAACGAAGCCAGTGGCGCTTCCCGAACCTATGTGATTTGTAGCGGTGGCCGCGTGGTGGGCTATTATGCTTTGGCCGTGGGAGCGGTGGAGTCTGCGAGTGCATCTGGAAAAGTGAAGCGCAACATGCCGGACCCCGTTCCCGTAATGGTGATCGCTCGTTTGGCGGTGGATCAGAATTATCAGGGACGCGGCCTGGGGCGGGCGCTGATACGGGATGGGGTGTTGCGTATTGTCCAGGCGGCGGACATCGCGGGGATACGGGCTATTCTCGTAAATGCGTTATCGGATGATGCCAGGAAATTTTATGAACGGTGCGGGTTCCACGTTTCCCCCATTGATTCTATGACTCTAATGATTACGTTGGCTGATGCGAAGAAGGCTTTGGTCGATCAATAATTGTCGTCAATTCCCCTTGTTGGTCCCACTTTCAAATTAGTGCAAACTCATCTCCGCAAGCGGCGAACCGCCGCGGGTAAATTTTATGTCGCCCTTTCCTTCGGCAAGCTCAGGACAGGCTATCGGCTCAGGGTGACACCGGCTAACGCCGGAGGCAATTTGGGTCCAGCGTCACGCTGGAAATCCCCCCGGCCCCTCCTTTCCTTCGGTAAACTCAGGACAGGCTAAATCAGCTCAGGACAGGCCCCACAAAGGGGGAGCTAAAAATCCGTGTCCATCTGTAGTTCATTCCCCTTGTTGGTCCCACTTCCAAATTAGTGTAAACTCAGCTCCGCAAGCGGCGAACCGCCGCGGGTAAACTTGGATCCAGCGTCACGCTGGAAATCCCCCCAGCCCCCTTCACAAAGGGGGAGATAAAATTATGGCCTCAAAAAAACCAAAACTTTATCTGATTGACGGGTCGTCGTATATTTTCCGGGCGTTTTACGGCATCCGCCAGTTTTTGTCCAATGCCCAGGGACTCCCCACCAACGCGCTGTACGGGTTCACCACCATGCTCTCCAAGGTGGTGCGCGACGAGGCACCTGACTACCTGGCCGTGGTGTTCGACTCGAAAGCCAAAACCTTCCGCCACGAGATGTATCCCGAATATAAAGCCAACCGTGAAGTGCCGCCGGAAGATCTGGCGCAACAGTTTCCATACTTTGAGCCGCTGGTCGAGGCGTTCAATATCGTCAGCCTGCGGCAGGACGGGTACGAGGCCGACGACATCATCGGTACCCTCGCGAAAAAGGGTGAGGCGGAGGGGATGGAGGTGACGATTGTCAGCGGCGACAAAGACATGATGCAGTTGATCTCCCCGCACGTCCACATGCTCGACACGATGAAGGACAAACGCTTCGAGAAACCGGAGGTCATCGAAAAATTCGGCGTGCCGCCGGAACAGGTGATCGAGGTGATGGGGCTGATGGGCGACTCCAGCGACCACATCCCCGGCGTGAAAGGGGTGGGGCCGAAAACGGCGACGGAGCTGATCCAGAAATACGGTTCGATCGATGAGCTGTACAAAAATATCGACGAGATCGACAAGAAAAAGCTGAAAGAAAAACTGGAGACGGATAAAGAGAACGCCCTGCTCAGCCGCAAGCTGGTGACCATCGATACGGAGATGGAACTCGACTGCAACGTCGAAGATTTAAAAATGCGCGAACCGGATACGGATAAATTACGTTCGATGTTCACCGAGCTGGGTTTTAAATCACTGCTGGAGAATTTGCCAGAGGGAGATGGAAGCGAAGCCGGTGTGCCACCGGAGGCAGTTTCTACAAAGATAGAATCTAATTATCAAACCATATTAGATGAGCAATCGTTGGAGTCGTTATTAAAATCCCTTAAAAATTCAAAAGAATTCGCGCTCGATCTGGAAACGACGAGTAAGAGTCCGACGCGGGCGGAGATGGTGGGTATTTCGTTTTCCTGGGCGGAGGGTGAGGCGTGCTATATCCCGGTGAGCCACCGTTACCTGGGCGTGCCGGAGCAGTTGGACAAGGGGAAGGTGATCGACGCGCTCAAGCCCCTGCTTGAGGATGGAAAACTGAAAAAATTTGGGCACAACATCAAGTACGACCTGATCGTGCTGGCCAACGAGGGCATTGAGCTGAAAGGCGTGGCGTTCGATTCCATGCTGGCGTCGTATGTGCTGGACCCGTCGAAGCGGCAACACGGGCTTGACGACCTGGCGCTGGAGATTCTGGGGCATCAGAACATCACTTATACCGACGTGGCGGGGAAGGGCGCCAAGCAGATCGGCTTCGACGAGGTGGCCATCGACGTGGCGGCCGAATACGCGGCGGAAGACAGCGACATCACGTTTCGTTTGACACATGCCCTGCGGAAACGGCTCAAGGATGAGGAACTGAAACTGTTCGAGGAGTTGGAACTGCCTCTGATCGACGTGCTGGCGGATATGGAGATGACCGGCGTGCGGGTCGACCGCGAGCATCTCAAAAAAATGTCCATTAAACTGGCCATGGATCTGAAAAAACATGAGGACGAAATTTATGCGCTGGCGGGGGAGCCGTTCAACATCAATTCCCCGAAGCAGTTGGGGGTGATCCTGTTCGAGAAACTGGGGTTGACGACGAAGAAGAAGACCAAGACCGGATACTCGACCGACATGGGGGTGATGGAGGAATTGGCGGACGAACACGAACTGCCGGCGATGATCGTTAACTATCGTCAGTTGTCGAAGTTGAAGTCGACTTATATCGACGCCCTGCCACTGGAAATCAATGAAAAGACGGGGCGCGTGCATACGTCGTACAACCAGACCGTGGCGGCGACGGGACGGCTGAGCAGCAGCGATCCAAACCTGCAGAATATTCCCATACGTTCCGAACTCGGCAAGGAAATCCGCCGGGCGTTTATTGCGGAGGGGAGCGGCTGGTTGCTGTCGGCCGATTACTCGCAGATCGAACTGCGAATCCTGGCGCACCTGTCCGGCGACCCGGCGTTGATCAAAGCGTTTAAAAATAATGAGGACATTCACACCCGCACCGCGGCGGAGATATTCGGCCAGGCGCTGGATGCGGTGGACGAGGAAGGGCGGCGCATGGCGAAGGCGGTGAACTTCGGCATCGTGTACGGGCTGAGCGCGTTCGGGTTGTCGCGGCAGTTGAAGATCGGTCCCGGCGAGGCGAAGGCGTTCATCGACCAGTATTTTAATCTGTACAAGAATGTGAAGACGTTCATGGAAAGTACGATTGAGGACGCGCGGCAGTGCGGCTATACCGTGACGATGATGAACCGGCGGCGGTACCTGCCCGATCTGCACAGCAAGAACCGGCAGGTTCGCGAGTCGGCGGAGCGCGTGGCGATCAATTCGCCGGTGCAGGGCAGTGCGGCGGACATGATCAAACTGGCGATGATCCGCCTGCATCAAAAACTGGCGAAGTTGAAATCGAAAATGATCATGCAGGTGCATGACGAACTGGTGTTCGAGTGTCCGGCGAATGAGAAGGCGGAGGTTGAAGCGCTGGTGAAAAAAGAGATGGAGAACGTGTGGCCGATGCAGGTTCCGATAGTGGTGCATTCGGAGTGGGGAAAAAACTGGAACGACGCCCACTAACTGTTGATTTGTAAGGGTTGACTGAGCTTTCGGATGAGGTTAGAATTTATTGCTGATTTTAATTGTTTTAGAAGTTCAAATTGTTCGGGAGGGGAAAGAGGAATGATCAATGCATCCTTCGGAGATGGAAATGTCACAAGCCGAACGGTTTTTATTGGCCCTGCAGGGCAAGGACGAACGAAAAATTGTATTGGAATTTGAATCGGAACATTTTCTCAGCGGAAAACTGAAAGCCGCGCAGGAACTGGATGTATGGGTCCGCCGGTTGTCGGCAGAGGGTTTTGCATCCGATGAGTATAAGAATGCGCTGCATTTCGATATGCGGCATTCCTCCCACAGCGCCATTTTCCATTTGGAACAATGGAAAAATTACTTAAAGATGGAGAGCAACTCCTCCTGAGCGGTTGTTTCGCTTTGATTGGTTATCCTTCCCATTTGCCGCCCCTTTTTCAAGCCTGTTGAATGCCCGGGGTCTTCCGGGTTGGGTCCCCTGCGGCATTTGCTATACTGATTGGAAGTATGAATCGGTATAGTTGAGACCGGGGGAACTTTTGAAAAAATTCAAATCATTTCTGGCGCGCCCGCTGAGCCGCCGGTTCTTTTTGAAAGGAACCCTTGGAGTATTCGGCGTGACCACGCTGGGTGTGGGAAGGGGGTATTCCAACACCCTGAGTTCCCAAATCCAGGTGGAGCGGGTGCCGATTCAGTTGAAGCGCCTTCCTGATGTGTTTCGCGGATTTAAAATTGCCCAGCTCAGCGATTTGCATTCCTCCCCGCTGGTCGGCAAAGCGCATCTGGATTACGCCGTGGATCTGGCGCTGGCGGAAAAACCCGATCTGGTGGTGTTGACGGGAGATTTTATCGGACACACCTTACGGACCCATCGGAATGATATCCATGAATTTGATTCGCAGTATCTGGACAACCTTGTCGAGGCGCTGGGGAGGGTGAAAGCGCCGTTCGGAACCTTTGCGGTTTTGGGGAATCATGATTTCTGGAGCGGGCCTGAAGTGACCCGGCGCCTGTGTCATGATTTCGAAACCCTGGCGGGAATCCCGGTATTGCGAAACAGAAACGTGGTTTTGAAACGGGGAAGGGCGGCGTTACATCTGGCCGGGATCGACGATTACTGGCACAGTTGGGATTTGAACAAAGCTTTGCGAAAGATACCTTCCTCATCCGTAAAAATTCTATTGAGCCACAATCCGGACATCAACCGGCAGATTAAGCCGTCTCACGAAATCGATTTGGTGTTGTCCGGTCATACCCATGGCGGGCAGATCTCACTGCCATTTATTGGGCCGCCGTTCAGCCCGACGCGGGACATGAGATATTTGAAGGGCCTGGTGCAGGACGGGGAGCGTCAGACATATATCACACGTGGCGTCGGGCATCTGGTGGTTCCCATCCGTTTTAATTGTCCGCCGGAAGTGACGCTCATAACTTTGATTTGAGCAGGAGGTGTTTGTGATCAAGCCTGTCATTATTCTAAAAAGTCCAATCATCTTTTATGCCGTCCTGTGTATGCAGGTGGCAATGTTTTTTCCTGAAGCCGTTCAGGCGGAGAATTCGGGGAATTATGTGAGTTTCGCGCTGGCAGGTGGAGGGGGGATTTCGCCCGACGCAGAACTAAAGTCGAATCCACCTGTGGGCGAAGCCAATTTTGATCCCGGTTATTCCATTAAGGTTTCCCTGGGGCTGACGCTGGCGGAGAAATTCCAACTGGAAGCGGAATATCTGCATACATCGAACCGCATCGAATCGCTGACAGGTTCACCTCCCGTTACCTCATTAGTCAACTCTGATCGCACCACCGACAGCATGATGCTGAATGCCATTTACAGGATGGAAACTCCCCCATTGGGAGACGAAAACTGGGTGCGCCGGGGATTTTTTCTGTATTTCGGCGGCGGAGCAGGAATCGCCTGGCAGGATTATTCTCTGGAGACTGTGGCAGGAGGTTCCGATTCCAGCTTGGCCTGGCAGGTGATGGTCGGTTTTGAGAAAATGAATCCTTCCCGGTATATGTTTGCCTCTATGCCTTCGCCTTTTTTACAATATCGGTTTCTTCATATTGCAGAGGGAAACTTCGGTTCCTTTGAGGCGGATGCGTCCCTGCATCTCATCGAGTTTGGTTTTCGTTTTTATGGCGGGATCGGGGGCTGAGTTAAAATGCCGGAGGAAAGCCTATGGTACGGTAGTCGCCCCGCGGCATCTATTTTATAGCGGAGTCCGGCATGCCGCCGTAACGGTCCCACATCTTGACCGATATGGAATTGAGAATCGATTTTTCTGAATTCTCAGACAGCATTGCGGAGCTGGCATTTTTAGAGATCACTTCTACAAGCGTACGCCCCTGTTGCATATCCTGAACAAAAACCACGATGTTTTCTCCCGACTTCATAAAAGAAGGCGGATTCTGAGCCATAATGTATCCGTCATTTTTGTTGATTTCCACCACCACCAGATTGGCGCGTTCTAAGGCATCGGGTAAGCCTGACCAAATCTGTTCAAAGGGGATTTTGAATTCCTGAGTCTGACCGGTACCCCGAGCCGCTTTGACCTCCTGGAGCGTACTCCCTGCAGCGCAACCGCCCAGCCATACGCCCACAAGCATAAGAACCCAGATTTTTGCCGGATTTTTTGAGTAGTGATGCATTAATACGTCTCCCTGATTATTACCTGACGGCAGGCTTCTTAATATTATGGCTCATGATTATTAGGATAAAAGCCGCATCAGGAGGAAGCAAATATTATATTTCATTGAAAGTGCGGATTGGGACCAGGATAAATGAAGGATTGGAATAAATAGGAGGAAGATGCGAAGCCGACGGGTCCGTTTGATAATAATCTAACTTATTGATATTAAGAGAGTTGCCTGATTGATAGAAATCTGGAGGGAGAATGACGTAAATCCTTGAAAAAATCAACTCTCAATATTTAAAAATGAATTAAATTCCCTTACACTGTAAAGGTAAATTACTAATAGTAATTCTGTTGCCTGTGCAAAATCCCCTGGGAGAGAAAGAATGAAATATACCGGTGTCTGGGTTTATGTGGTGGGTATCCTGATGTTTATTTGGGGTTTCTGTCAATTGGGATATGCCTTTATGGATTTTCATCTTCCCATAACCATTCCCTTTACGGAGTGGGGATCCATATTGGGTGAAGAGGAATTATTCAGCGATGTTCAATTGGGCCTGGCATTCAGTTGCATATTTTCGGGCATTGGTATGTTGATATTTAATCGATGGTCCCGGATTCTGGCTATATGGATCATCTGGACTTTCTCCGCTTTTTTCTTTTATATATTTCTTCTTGTAGGGCCACTGGAATTTGAAGAATTTTTTGTGCAAAAGTTCGCTGTCTTTTTTACGATTTCCCTTATTTTGCTCTGGTTTTTCAATCAGGAAAAAACCCGTGAAATTCTGAATTCGGAGCCAGCGAAGAAGCATAATCGGTTAATACCCTTTTTTACTTTTCTCCAGATTGCCCTCGGTCTATTTGTATACATTAATCTGTCCGCTCAACTTCCCCTGATTTTCAAGAATGCGAAGTTTCCGGAAATCCAATCCGTAAATTATGTTCCGGAAAAAAAACATTTTTATAAGGCGCAATATGAGAGAACGGAATTTCCTCTGCCCTTTACCATGGCCGTTCCGATAGGAACGACTCTGGTTTCGTTGAATCAGGTGTCCGGGTTTGGTAAGAATCAATGCGATATTCATTTACAGACACCCGGTAGAGCGGAAATGATTTTTCTATCGCGGCAGACGCCGGTTCAGCAGGAGTGGGGCTCTTCTCAGACACAGGAGTTTTTTGACAGGATTCATTCCTTGACGCCTTATGCCTATGCACGAAAAATTTTTTCTGATCGTAATAGTATTATTTATTGGCGGGCTCGTAATGAGTTAGGGCAATGGGGAGGGGATGAAATTCATGAAGTGAATATGTCCGGATTGCAGGGCTTTGTGGTGAAAGCGGAAAAGCCTGGCGAACTCTTTGAGAAACCTATTCGTTGGTACTTTGATTTTAATCTTTATATTAAGGAAAAAGATGCAGGAGGAGGGAAGATTTTTGTAATGAAGGGTGGTCAGAAAATCTCCAGCAGTATATTGGCCACCCTGGAACCAAGATGGAATAAAAATAAAACTGCATTCGATTTTCATCAGGATGGCCTGGGCTGGGTTAAAAAGAAAAACTATGAAAAGGCCAAGATGTCATTTGCTTCGGCTTTGTGTATGGATGAAAATAATCCTGATTATCATTACTCGCTCGGAAAAGTATTTTATTCCGTAAGCGAATTTGAGCAAGCGGATCGTCATTTGACCAAAGCCATGGTGCTTAATGTCGAACCTCCGGAAGCAAAGGAATTGTTTATAAAAATTCGGAAGAAACTCGGTAAGCCTGAGCAATTGGATTCTAAAGAGAAGGTTTAATTTGTAAAGCTGGAGAATTGGTTTCACGGACCCAATTTCGTATCAAAAGAAAAGGTCTGCGGTTTGTGCCGCAGACCTTTTTATTTTGATCTTTTGTGGACCGTATTATAGAGGTATCAATTAAGGACACCTGATTTAGCGGTTCCATGGGCTTCCGGGATTCCTGTAATGTTCTCTGTGGCCGGAACCTCTAAAATGTTTGTTTTTTTTGCCGTATTTATGTCCGTGATGGTTGCCTTTAAAATGGCGGTGAGGGACATGATGATGGCCCCAATGCTTATGAGGGATATGATTGTTTCCGCGATATCCTCCCCATCCCAGATAAGGCCGTACAGGGTAGGGGGTTGTCATTCCATAAAATTGAGGGGAATGGATGTTATACCAGAAAGTTGAATACCCCACAGGGCCATCCGATACTGAAAACCCGAATCCATTGTTCCCTAAGTCAATTCGAAGGCCGGAATGGGCCCAGCTATTATTGCTAATAATTAATATCAGGATACCGCCGATGAGACCTATGGTTGCCTTTTTCATGATGTATTCCTCCAATTGTTTTTCGGAATTTTTATCATTCTGATACCTGAAAACTCTTAATAGCAATTACCAATATAAGTATTATTAAAAATATAGTCAAATTTATTGTTAAATATATGCATTAAATTTCTTTAATCTTTTAAATAATTTATTTATAATGATTTGCAGGATTAGTTGTATGAGCTTTTGAGTATAGCCTGCGTTTCTATCATTATGTAACCAAACTCTGGGTCTTAAGGGGCGTTCCTGTACGGGTTTTTAAAAATATGAGTATGAAACTTCAATACAAAGAAAGTCAGCGCAGGGAATACCTGAACATGACCGACAGCATCGGAATGAAATGGCTGGAGGTATTTCGCGGAGATACTGAATTTTATCAGGCGTCGTATTGGGACTTGTTCACTCGCATGTGGAAGGCCCAAACACCAGTCCGAAAAACGGATGCCCTTAAGTTCATGGTGGGGATCAAAAGCGCTCAAACCGCCAGTAAATATGTTGAAACGGCCATTAAGAAAGGATTGATCCTTGAGAAGGATAACCCTGATGATGCCCGTTCCCGCCTTCTCGAATTGTCTTCGCAAATGAAGGAACGCCTGGATTTATTTTTCGATCAGGCTGTCGATCATTTGAAGAGTTCCAGCCGTATTATAGAATCTGTCGATTGAATATCAGGGTAGGGAAAGCGCTGGCCTGGCTTTGCCTGCATGCTATTGCGAAAGAAAAATGTTCAGAGACTCTCGTCTAGAATCCGGTCGATGGTTTCCAACATCTCAGGAACATCGATGGGTTTGGTGATGTAATATTTAAAACCTTCCCTTAAGCCCTCACCGATTTGTAATTGGGTCGCCATGCTGGATAAGGCAACCACGGGGATGTTGGAAGTTTTCTCGCCCTCCCGAATTTGCCTGAGAGCATCCATCCCACTCCCGTCTGGAAGATGAATATCCATTAAAATTATATCTGGAAGATTTTGTCGTGCGCTGTCGACTCCCTCTAATACTGTAGAGGCACCAATGATTTTAATGTTCGGGCGGGTGGCGAGAATATGCCGGACGAGTTCCTTGAGTTCAGGGCTGTCTTCGACATGAAGAAGGGTGTATTCGGTTTTCTCGGTGGCTTTCATTTGAATCTCCTTATACTACAAGAGTAAGGGATTTTTAACCGAAAGCAACAGATTTAGGGAGGCTTAAAAACTATTGTAAAATAAAGGGTTGTAGAGGCTAACCAGGAAGGAGTTGGTTATTTGTTATTACGATTTAAGTCGGCGATCATCTGCTCGCGTTCGAGCCGCAATTTTTCCTGGAACGCCGCCACCCCACCGTGTTTTTTATCGTAATGTCGGCGAACTTTTTCGATGCTGACCACCTTGTCGGCGTGTTCCCCGGTAAGACACATGCCCTGTTGATCGCACGCCCATATCGGATAATCTTTTTCCACCTGGTCGCGCAAATCTTCTGGTAGGTTTGAGTTGTGTGGCAGATTGTTGTAGTTGGCATCCACACGTTCTTCAATACGGTCCAACTCCTTCACCAGGTCCTCAATGTTTTCGCCATTCCAGTCACCCACATGCTCATCGCCGTCGGCTGACATGATACGGTTTTTAATCACCGGGTCGACCTCTACCTTATCCAGCGAAAATCGGCGTCTGATTTCCTCAGCCATAAATAAACTCCAACTGGTCATTTAATAGGATTAAAGCCCTAACTTACCGTTCTCTCCTTGATAATGTCAAATGAATATTAGATGTATCAAGTATTGCGAGAATAAAAAGGGGTTGCAACTTTCATCGCAACCCCTTTCTTTTAAGTCAAAAATTATAAAACTTATTTCTTCATGCTTTCAATCGGAATCATCAGGTGCTCATATGGGGTGCCTTTCCACATGATCCAAGGCCCACCATCTTGCCAGCGGGTGGGCAATCCCTTGAATTCGGAAACATTGGGAGCCAAAATCATGATGTGAGGCACTCCCGGGACCCAATCCTCATCTGAGGTTTTTGAGCTGGCGTAAGGATCTGTGTTGCTGGTCGGACCCTCGCCCTGGAACATATATCCAACCCCTATCGAATCATAAGAAGGTTTTGTTTTGGACATATACGCTTTGGCCCAGTTCATCCAGGGTTTATCCAGGCACATGGGGTCCTTATCGGGTGTCGCAGGATTATCTATAAAACAGACCCAGTCGTTGGTTCCTTCACGGAGAACTTTGTTGTTCCAGTCGACAATCGTCGCCCTGGAAGCGAGATCATTCGGCGCCGCAATTTCTGCGCTATGAATTGCATTGTCTCCTGCGATTGCTGCTAAAGGAAACAAGTGAAGAATAAGTAGGATTAAGCAAATGATTCTTTTCATAGAGTCTCTCCAAAGTGTTGATTAGATTGATGTGCAAAAATCGATTAGGAAGAATTTTAAGGCAATGATTTTTTATGGTAGTTGATTTTATGTGATCAGTAAATTTAAAAATCAACGTCCCTGTTTATAAGGAAGGGGGTTTTGATTGTGGATGGGATCCCGTTGCAAAGTATACCCAGCCGCCATAGCGCTCCTCGAAGGCCGTATGAGAAAAGTGACGCTCGATCGATTTCCACGGTTGGTTGTCGAAATAATCGATGCCCAGTCCCAGTGGCTTTTTGATTTTGAACAGAAGTTTAAATAACCCTGATGGCCATGCGTCGGGTTTCTTTGCATCAAGAATGACCATGCGTCCATCGGGGTGTAGAGACTGTGCCGCTGATCGGATGACGCTATCAACTTTCTGAATGTAACCCATGACCCCGGTCGAAATCACCGCATCGACTTTTTCCGGAAATTGGAAGGTTGCTATTTCCGACTGGATCAGATTGACATTGTTCCACCCGGCGCGTTCTGATCGTTCACGGGCGCAGGCCAGCATGCCTTCCGTCATGTCGACGCCGGTCAAGAATCCCTCCGGCCCGATACGTTTCATGATATGGGGAAAACTCAAACCCGTGCCGCATCCCAGGTCGATCACCCGGTCACCAGATTTTAGTTTCAATAAATCGACCGCATGTTGTCGGTAATCACCGATCCGCAAGCCTACAAGGTTGTAGACCCTCATGTGCCAGTCGTAGCGCCGGGAAATTTTCTGGAAGGTGGATTGTATGTCTTGATTTGAGTCGTTCAAAAAACAATCCCTCGTGAATAACGTATTCTGTTAATGATAACCTCAGTTGCTCTATTTTCTTCATCTTATTTTCCATTTGGATTTGGCAGTTGATTAGAATTAAAAATAAAACCATTCCCTCTCTTTATGGGTTTTTCTTTTTGTTGAAAAAATTAACCCATACCCCAAGTAATCGCTTTTACTGCCGGATTCCACTTTCATTTAAAGCAGACCGAACATAACAAAAACGACACATGCCATCAGGGTGACCACGACACCGGCAAAGAAAATCATATTAACGATGCGGTTGTCCTTATGGTTGATATCCCCGATATTAGGGTCTCCATGGATCCTTTCCCACAACATGATGACCTCCAGGAGCCAAAGGTTCATAATATGAGGAGGCTAACCATCTCCCCACAATAAAGATAGGGTCCCCAGTGAGGGACAACAACCCCAATCATATTAGTCGGGAGGCAAGGTGTTCCTTTCTCCTGGACAGTATTGAGTAATTTAATGCGCACTCGATACAGCTTGAAAATTTTCCCGCGAGGGACGAAATTAATTAGGGAAGGTGATGAAATTTGAACGGCATTTTAAGAGTAAATTTACGGAAAAAGCCAGAGCGCCCTTGAAAAATAGAATATAAGGGAGGCCATGAGCCACCTTAGCGTCGGGAAGTCGCAGGGCACTCTGGTTCCGTGTATATGGGATAGGTAAATTACCGGAATATTTCAAGATAAGGGGGCATTGTGATTGCCCCTCTCTATCCGGTCGCTGGTTTTCAAGTTGTTATTTGGATAAAACGTCCCTCCGAAGGTATTCCCAAATTGTTTACAATAAACAGCATGTAAAATCCGGGAGGTGCAATATGACCGTTGCCCGGAATTTTGATATCCACTGAACCGATTCCCGCAGACACGACTCCCACCTTGATATAGCGTTGAAAACTGTCCGTATGATGAGTGATGGCACCGGGGGCGATCAGGCAAACGGAATCTATATTCGCCGGGTTAGCTGTGTCGATAGTGACTGTGCTCCCGTAGGCGGCAGAGGGCGGGGCATTGGTGATGACAGGCCGGGTACCGCCACTTAAATACTCTGGAGAGTATGCCTCCGTAGTTTGTTGATTGCCAGCCGCCCCAAAACCGAGTGAGGCATCCACTCCCCCTGAAGTTAATACTCTTCCGTCCGGAAGCAGTAAGGCAACCGAATGGTATTGCCGGGGGTAGGTCATGGGAGGGGTCACCGCCCAACTGTCGGTCGCCGGATCGTAAATTTCACACTCATATACAAATACGGGACTGGTATCAAAACGCCCGGAGGTTTGCCGTCCCCCTACGATCATTATTTTACCGGTGGGCAGTATGACTCCCGTTACACCGATACGGGCATGGTTCATGGGAGCCGTCACCTGCCATCCGGGAGTGGTGGCCGGGTTGCTGATATCGATGATTTCGCACTCCGTGATGGCCGGTTGTCCGGATGCCTGGCCGCCCGCTACAAAAACTTTAGCGATGGGTGAAGGACCGGTGTCATCGATTAATAATACGGAACTTCCCTCCTTGCGGTCCGGAAAACTTAATGGCGCAAAATCCGTCCATGATCCTGAGGTCGGTCCGCTAAATGTAAATCGTGCCGCCTCGGAGCTTGCTGGAAAATGGCTGTTCCATCCGGTGCGCGTAAAAAACATATCTCCCGATGGCAACCAGTGCAGTCCAGGATAAAGGCCACTGAATGTTTTTTGTGATCCGCTGACAATATCCCAGTAATAGCTTGTGGTTCCAGGTGGGGGGGCTGGCTTGGAAAGATCCAGCACCTCGATATCTTCCACAACACCGCCACCTCCGCCACCGGCAGTGCCTGAAATGATAGCTACCCGTCCATCATTCATGGTCACCATGGTGGGGTACCAGCGGAAGTTACTTAATTGGCCGCCATTTAACCGGGTCCAGGTTTCAGTGGCGGGATCGAAAATGTGAGTCGAACGGACTTGTCCCTGATTAGCTCCACCTCCGGCCACCAATCGACCGTCGGGTAGAAAGGCATGGCCTGCGCAGAAAAGATCATCGGCATCGGCAAACGGAGCAATGGAATACGTATTGGAAACGGGGTCGTAAAGGGCCGTTTCCAGTGGGTAGGTTCCCCCAAGCTCGGCATGACCGGACCACAGCATCACCTTGCCGGTATTAAGAAGAGCCCCATGTACGGCAAAGGCCGGGGCCACGGGCAGATCGGTCCAGGTGCCGTTGTCGAATTCATCAATGCAGAGATTGATATCCGGTTCGGGGCAGACAAAGGTGCCGGGATCCTCTGGGAGAGGATACCCCAATGAATCTTCGAAGGCCTTGGTAATGGCGACGGTCTGCTTCACCCGCATTAATGCGAACATGCCTCCCATCACATGAGGCTCAACGTGGCAATGAATGGGATACAATGCGGCAAGCTTTACCTTACGTTTCGGTCCTCTTTTGTGCTTGGGATCGCAGGGCGGAAGCAATACGGGTGGCGCCGTGGTATCCACAACAAACGCCTCAGCCGGACCGATGGAACGATTGTCCAGATGTTGCCCTCCGAATTCCCAATGCGAGGCATGTGGATGAAAATTATGCCATTCCAATCCCAGGTCCAGATTGAATATGTACCATCGGATTTTTTTTCCGGTTTCCATTTCAATAACCGGGGTATTGCCGGCAAAGGCTCGTCCGTTGATGGTGTGGGTGGCTTTTGATGACGAGCTTCCCGCTTCCTGGACCGTATGGGTGGCGGCTCCGTTATTGGTCCATGTAACGGAACCTCCCGGAGCGATGGTTACCTCGGGAGGATCAAATTGATTGTCCAGTATCGAGACATTTGCGGAGGGAGCGCCTCCGCCTGTAACATTCACTTTGCCAAACATCGGGTGATAAAAGCATTCGTAATCATATGTTCCCGCGGCAGGAAAGTTCCTGGTAAATGTTTGTCCCGGGTTGAGGTCGCCGCTGTCAAATAAAAGGCCGGTGCGTTTTCCCGCCATCTTATGTAGAAACAGGGGAACTTCATAATCGACTTTATGCCAGCGGGGATCACGCACGACCACCCCGCCGATTAACCCCAGCCGGGCATTGTCGCCGATTTTTCGGAAGTGGTCGTGAAAAACCCAGGCACCGGTCATTTCCTTGGTGATATCGTACTCGTAGGTATACGATTTCCCCGGACAAATCTGATCGCTCCGAATTTCATCATTATTCTTTACTCCAAACGGGTAGGCTCCATCTGAGTTAATGCCATATTGAATTCCGTGCATATGCAGACTGTGTGGTTCATCATCGTCATTCAACACGTGGATGCGAAGACGGACGTTCGGTTGGGTATAAATCAATACTCCCGGAACACGTCGGTCGGCCGGCGGTTCTGAAAGGTCGGTGGCAATGAGAGGGGTGCTGTCCACCGTCGTATAGGTGGCATCGGTGTAACGCTTGTAAACCACAGCCGTCAACTTTCTGGTTTCAACCTCATCATTTGGGATGGTACCGTCTTCGTGTCCCGGTAGTCGGTAACAATCGCGGCGATAGGAATAACTGTGCGTGGGGTCCGGGTCGACAGGGGAATATTCTGGGATTTTCTCGATTTTTAAATAAACGTCTTGATAATTGCATTTTCCTGGTTTTCCAGGTTTGCCAATTCCTTTGAAAGGTTTCTTTTTAACCACCTTTTTTTTGAGTACTTTTTTCTTGGTTGCTTTTTTTTCAGCCACTTTCTTATTAACCGCTTTCTTTTTAGTGACATTTATTTTGATAGCCTTTAGTTTCGATAATATCTTTTTAGCGGGTCTTTCTTTTTTAGTTTTTTTGTTAGGGGCCTTTTTTTTAATTGCTTTCTTTTTTATTGTTTTTTTTCGTGGAGGAACCATAGTTTGATACTCCGTCAGGTGATTAGTTGCAATTCGAATAAAGAATAATTAAGAAAAATAAAAATGTGAGTGTTGTTTTTTTGACTTTTATTGTTCAATGTCATAATCCATTTTTAGAATCCATGGATCATATTTTGGATTTTCGTTATTTTTTTCATTTTTTGTCCGCTGGGTGACGCTTTCATGGATCACAGGTTTTCCATGTGTGGCAGAGTTCCAACACCGGGATTTCTTTCGAAAAAGTTTGGTGAAAAAACTGCCTCGCGAATCGTGCATGTGTCCGTTGGGATCGGGATCGCGTTTTTCCGGGAAATCCCTGTAAATTAGGAGGCCTTTGTCTGTCGCTTCACGCATCATCCATTCAAGTGTGATGTCGGATAAGTTGTGTTTTTTGTAGCCTCCACCGACGTCTGTATGCATGCCGCAAAACCAAACCTGCTTCATGGATTGGTCTATTTCAATATCTTTGTCCCAGAGTGTTGGATGAAAGGTGAGGCGTTGGTCGTCGATAGCCAGGGCATGCCGGGCATGCTTAACCCCTTGGCTGAGACGTAGATCATGAAATTTATGAGCAAAGCCTGGAATTTCATTGAGGATTGCATCCAATGGCTGGAAGGGAAGTCCCAGGGCCGCTACGGTATCCCAAACGCCGATAAACTCTATTTTGGTGTACATGGTGCTGTTGGCTTCAATAAAATCATCGACCTTTCCCTGCCATTTTTTTAATCCCTCTTTATTTTCTTTTTTAGGGCGGATTTTGTAGATGGTGTAAGCCTTATCGATGAGTTCCGGCCTGGATTTTGGCAGAATTCCGAAATGGTGCATGAAACCTGAAAGACTCCGAACGGTTGTCGCTCCACGGCTGAAACCGAACAGATAAATCCGGTCTCCGGCGCAGAAATGATCGAAAATGAACTCATAACATTCCAGTATATTTTTTGATATCCCCATGCCCCCAACATTGCCCGAAATCTTTCGCCAGCCGGTACCCAGTCCCCGGTCGTAAAAGGTGATTTGCCGATCCGTTCGGTTTTCGAGCATGTTGAACAGTTTGTAAACGTTCGTATTATTGCCTTCGCCACCTTCCTGTCCGGTTCCATCTGAAAAAACAACAATGTTTTTGGTCATGTCAATTCCTCCTTGTAAAGATCCATATTTGCCTTAGGGGGATGTGGAAAGAGGGGGGTAGGAAGAGGGGTGTAGGGCGGTCTGAATTTTTCCAGGAATAAAAGGGGGGATGTTTCCATTATTGAAAAAGCCAAAGTGGTATTGGGAAGCCGGAGCATTTACGCGTCTCCCTTTAATTCGGAAAGTTCGGTTATCCGGAATTAAATCTTACTTTAAAGGCGGCGTCAATCTCCCTAATTTGGGTATAGCGACTTGATGTGTATCAAAAGACGGCAGGAGGGGGTTGGATGGGATCAGTTCACACAAAAAAAACGGCCCTGGGCCGAGGCCCTGAGCCGTCAAATTGCTGGTCGGGATGAGAGGATTTGAACCTCCGGCCCCTTCGTCCCGAACGAAGTGCGCTACCAGACTGCGCTACATCCCGAATCTGTTTCTGGTAAAAACTTTTAACTAACCGAAGCGGCGGTTTATTTGTCCCACACGTAGCGGTTGATGCTCTCGGACGTAAATGACGTGTTGGTCACGTTGCGCTCCACGTCCTTCGATTTCCCGCACTTGGGACACTCGACTTCCTTCTCGCCCACTTCGGACATCTTCATTTCCACGACAAAGTCGTGTTTGCATTTCTTGCAGGTATGATCATATTGCGGCATAAATTCGCCCTCTGAAAATCGATAAGATTACCTTATTTATATCCTGTTTTCAATATTCCCGCAAGCTCCGGTGCATCAACGGCGGATTTTCCCCGGTTTGACGGCCAGAAATCCGGCAAAATTGAACCATTTGAAAAATATATCTACCTGGCGAAAACCCGCCCTCACGAGCAAGTCTCTGTTTTTTTCCGGTTTAAGGGGAATAAGCACCTGCTCCAATGCCTCCCGTTTCTTGGAAATTTCCAGTTTCGAATAGCCCTGACTCTGCTTGAAGGCGTGGTACTGTTCAATGAACAGATCATTGAGACCGTCCGACTCCCCCCGAACTTTTTCAATCAGGATCAGCCCGCCGCCGGGGCGGAGTCCTTTGTATATCCTTTTCAGCATGGTCACACGGCGTTTCGGCGGAATGAATTGCAGA
>JAOUPX010000143.1 GCA_029879645.1 Nitrospinota bacterium | reverse complement strand
CAATAAATCCTGATATACGGGACAGGAAGTTCACCAGCCTCTCTTTCAAAACAATTGTAAAACCCGTGGTCGCAATCTATCGGCAAACATCCCGTTTGCACTCGGCCCGGCCCCGACAGGAAAAATATTTTCTGCTGGAGGGATGTCTATGAAGCGTGAACCTGAATTATCCAAAATGACCAAATCGGAATTATCGGCGCTGGCCCGGCGAAAAAAAATTCCGGTTGCGGCGGGTCTGCTGAAGGAAGACATGGTCAAAACCGTTAAAAAGGGCCTGCGTAAAATCGAGGCGCAAAAAAAATCCAAAACCGCCCCGGCGAAAACACGCAAACGTCCCACGGCTTCTAAGACCACCCCCAAAAGCGCCACAACCAAAAGTTCGAAATCGGCCAAGGACAAACCGGGAGCACGAAAACCGAAGTCCGCCGCCCGCAAATCCGCCTCGGCGGGACAAAAGCAAACTCCGGTTAAAGAAAAGGCGCGCGCCAAAAGCACTGCAAAGAAAAAAGCACAAAAACTACCGGCGAAAAAATCTGCCCTGCGTAAACTCAAAAAGGCTTCCCCGAAAAAAGCGGCTAAACGCCGGAAGCCTTCTCCATCCAATCCCCCGGCAATTCAATTACCCGACCACTACGGCGACCATCGTCTGGTGGCTCTGCCGCGCGATCCCAACTGGGCCTACGTCTACTGGGACCTGAATCCCAAACGGGTGCGCGAACTGTTAAAGGGCGCCGGCCAAACTCCCGGCAAGGCCCGCTGGATGCTGAGGGTTTATTCCGCCGCTCTCCACCCGGTGCAGGAAAAGGGGCATTATTTTGATGTGGACATCAATCTGCAGGGGGGCAATTATTATCTCAACCTGTCGCGGCCGGGCGCCCGCTTCATCGTTGAAATAGGGTTGATAGACACCTCCGGTTTGTTCTGGCCCACCGCCCAGTCCAATCCGGTCATTTTACCGCTGAATCTTCCGTCGGAAGTCACTGCGCCGGAAGGCACTTCTCCGGATTGGCCGGATTTCCGTGGAGGCTCCAGCTTCTCCAAACCACCTTCCTCCCGGTTTCGTTGACATGGCACAAGGCTACCTGGCTCTGGTACTGCACGCGCATCTGCCCTTCGTCCGTCACCCGGAGCATGATAATTTTCTGGAAGAGGACTGGCTGTTCCAGGCCATCACCGAAACCTATATTCCTTTGATCCAGGTGTTCGAGGGAATGGAGCGGGACGGCATCCCTTTTAAACTCACGATGTCGCTGACGCCGCCCCTGCTGTCCATGCTGGGCGACGACCTTCTGCAAAAACGCTACCTCCGCTTTCTGGACCGCTCGCTGGAGCTGGCCGAAAAGGAAATCATACGCACCCGCACCAAACCCGACGACCTCCCGCTCGCCCAGATGTACCACCGCAAGTTGAGCGAAGCGCGCGTTCTGTTCGTCGACCGCTACCAGCACAACCTGGTTCGGGCGTTCCGGAATTTCATGGAAGCGGGCCATCTGGAAATCATTACCTGCGGCGCCACGCACGGTTATCTCCCGCTCATGAACCTGACGCCCAACGCGGTCCGCGCGCAAATCCAGGTCGCGGTTGAAACTCATGAACGGTTCCTGGGGGTGCGCCCCTCCGGAATCTGGCTGCCGGAATGCGCTTACGAACCGGGGATCGAAACGCATCTGGCCGAGGCCGGACTTCGGTATTTCTTTCTGGATACACACGGACTGTCGTACGCCCAGCCGCGACCTCAGTACGGCGTTCATACACCCATCCTATGTCCCAACGGGGTGGCCGTCTTCGGCCGCGATGCCGAGTCATCCCGGCAGGTGTGGAGTTCCAAGGAAGGCTATCCCGGCGATTTCGACTACCGCGACTTTTACCGCGATATCGGATACGACCTCGATCACGACTACATCCGGCCCTACATCGCCGCCACCGGCGAGCGCAAGATGACCGGATTTAAATACCACCGCATCACCGGCGCCACCGATCAAAAAGAACCCTATCAGCCGCAGGACGCGCGGAGCAAGGCCTCCGCTCACGCCGGCGACTTCCTGTTCAACCGCCAGCGGCAGGTGGATCAACTGGCGAGCGCCATGGACCGCCCGCCCATCATTGTCGCGCCGTACGATGCCGAACTGTTCGGCCACTGGTGGTACGAGGGTCCGGACTGGCTCAACTTTCTCCTGCGCCGCATCGCGGCCGATGACGAAGTGGTGTCATTGATCACTCCTTCTGAATATCTTGAACGGCATCCGAAGAACCCGGTGGCCACACCCTCCGCCTCCAGCTGGGGACACAACGGCTATCACGAACACTGGTTGAGCAGCAAGAACGACTGGATCTACCGCCACCTGCACAAGGCGGCGGGCCGGATGGTGGAACTGGCGCAAACCTATCCCGACGCTTCCGGACTGGAGCAACGCGCCCTCAACCAGGCGGCGCGGGAATTGTTACTGGCGCAGTCCAGCGACTGGGCGTTCATCATGTTTGCTGAAACGATGGTCGAGTACGCCGTGAAGCGCACCAAAGATCACCTCATCCGCTTCACCCGTCTGTACAAGGAAATTCGCAAAGGCAGGATCGACGCAACATGGCTGGCCGATATCGAATCGAAGGACAATATCTTCCCCCACATCGATTACCGGGTTTATTCGTAAGATATTTCGTTGAGTTGAGTCATCTGCGGTTCTGAATGGACGCCCTTGTTCCACACGGGATTGTCCGGGCCGGTCAGGAAGAATCCGGCCAGCAGAATCAGAACCATCACCGCCGCGCGTCGGGTTTTAATTTTTTGCATGGCGGGCATTTGCAGGAGCAAAGTGAGGCTTGCCACCCAAAAAACCAGAGTGGTCCATTGATCGATACTTGCCTGCATTAAAAAAGCTTGCAGTGAAGGATAGGATATCAGGGTCAGTGTCGTCAGGAACAGCGCCGCCGAATGACGGTGATACCGTTCGTCATTGAATCCGCACCGCTCCAGAATACCGGCCAGCCCGATACACGCCGGCGGAATCAAGAAAACGGTCCATTGCGAGTGACCCAGCACATTCCACCCCATTCCGCCTTCCAGTGTCATCACGATCAATCCATAAACGAAACACAGCGACAGGCAGAACCCGTAAGGCCGGGTTGCGGGATCGGACGCCACGGCGGCGAAGCCGGAGTACCCGCCTCTACTTTGAGCCTTGAACAGCAGAACCGCGCTCAATAACCACAGCCCCGTCAGGATATGCAGATAATAGGTGACGGGCCACTGCGACAGTGAAAGTGCCTCTGCGAAATTGTCATGAGGCCCGCCCGCCGCTTTCTGCATGAAGTCCCCGAATCCCTGCGACCCGCCAGACCCGTCGAACACAAAAAGAGCGACCAATGCGAAACCGGCGGCGAACCCTGCCGAACCCCGGCCCACAGAATGCCTGTGCCGCACGTGATTCATATAAAGGAAGGTAAACAACAGGACAGGCAGGTAGGTCAGGCTGAACAAATCCGCCTTCACCGATACGGCGAACACAGCCCCCGCGAAAACCATAACCGGCATCCAGTAACCGGCCTTTGCCGCCCGGCCGGTTAACGCCAGAGCGCCCAGGGCACACGCCATGCCCGTTCCTCCGGCACTGCCGAGAGAACTCAAAAACCAGGGGTTGAGTCCCAGAAACAGGGCCGACCAGAACGCGCTGTTCGGGCTCACAAGGGAACGTACTATATAGTATAGGGAAAATACCGCGAGGTAGAACAGGCCGAATGAGATCACCGCCGTCTCTCCGGCGATAGGCCAGTGGCCGGGAGCCCATCCGAGGGCGATAAAAAACGGGATGGCAAACAGCAGTCCCACGCGCCAGCTCATCCGGGAACCGGCAGGGAACGCGGCGGGACGAGACCCCGCATCCGCTTTCAGCGGTTTTATTTGCGCTTGCTTAAGAATGGCCGACTCACTTCCGCCCCCCGGCATCAATGACTCTTGCTCCAGACAATTTCAGTGAAATCGCCGGAATTAAAATTTAACAGGCTATATAAAAAGTGGAACGGATTGCCTTGATAAACGCAAGCATAAAATCACATTGGATGTTAATCAATATGCCTGAAGGGAGGGAATCGCTTGTCAGGCCAGCTTCCGGAGGGTAACCTGATAGAGAGCATTATCGATAGACGGAACTGGGCCCCGGCCCAGCCCCGCTTCTTTGAGGAATAAACGGGTTCGCCAAGTCAGGAAGTTGTGTGGGCAAGAAGAGATTTAAGCTGATCAGCGATGGTAATTACCTGACAGCAACCAGATAAAGGCGGGGAAAGGAAGATGAAATATTTAGTTTTTACATTATTGAAACTATGTTTTTTCCTTGGCTTATTTCTAGGGCTGGTTGGTAGCGCAGAAGATATTTCTTTTCCGGTAACATTACAAACCATTGCTCTTTCTATTTCTACTTTTGGATTCTCATATTTCTTCAAAATAGCGAAAAATAAAGTTTTTAAATCATATTTATTAGTTGTAATAATTTCAGGTATTTTATTTATTCTAGAGGGGCTTTCCAGATTATTCTTAAATATCAACCTATTCGCTTTGTTTAGATAAAAGACTTTTGGTAAAAAGGGGGCAAAACCATTCCTGGATACATAACGAAAATCATTTTTAGCCATACCGACCCTCCTCCAGGCTAATCGTTTTGTAGTTTCGTATCAAAACTGCTAAGATGGTTTTTATGAGCATGCTGGAGATTCATCAATTTCTGGAGCGGCTGGGCAACCTGATCCGGTCCCAGGGTCGGCGGACCTCTGCCGGGTTGGACCTGCAACCGGTTCACCTGAACGCCCTGTACTATCTCTCCATCTGCAACCGCTACTCGGACACCCTGCTTGCGGTTTCTGAATACCTGGGCCAAACCCGGGGCACGACGTCCCAAACCATCAAATTGCTGGAACAGCGCCGGTTGCTTACCAAAAAACCGGACCCGGTCGATGGCCGCGTCACCCACCTGAAACTGACCGCTTCCGGCCGGAAAATAGTCCTCCAGTCCTGGCCGTCGCCGGTCCTGAAAGCGGCGGAGAGCCTGTTCCCGGTGGACCAGCAGGACGCCTTGCGCGATCAATTGAAGCAACTGCTCCACACCTGCCAGAAAGTCAACGACCAGAAAACCTTCGCGATCTGCCACAGTTGCCGCCATAACGAGAAGCAGGCCGGAGGCTACTTCTGCCGCCTCACCCAGGAACCGCTCTCCCCGGAAGATGTCACCCTGATCTGCCGGGAGCACGAATTTCCGCAGTCCGCCTGAGCCCGACCCCAAAATTTTTCTCCCGGCAAACTAGTTTCGCCTAAAAACTACTTGACCCTTCAGCACGCCCCATGATATAGTTTTGATTCGAAACTAAAATAATCTTTTCAGGAGGTGTGGTATGAGCAGAAAACTTTCAATATTGGGCCTGGTGTTCACGCTGGCGGGGGTGGCCGGGTTCTCCCTCATAGCCTGGGCGCAACCGGGGCAGGTGGATTATCCCGAAGGATACCGCCAATGGACGCACCTGAAATCCATGGTGATCCAAAAAGGGCATCCGCTGGAAAACCCGTTTCAGGGAATCCATCACGTTTACGCCAACCCGAAAGCGGAAAAGGGACTGAAGTCCGGGAACTATGAAAACGGGTCGGTGTTCGTGTTCGATCTGCTGAAAGCCCAGGATGCAGGCTCGGCGCTGGCCGAAGGTCCCCGCAAGCTGGTGGGAGTCATGAAAAAGGACAAAAAACAATTCCAATCCACCGGCGGCTGGGGATTCGAAGGCTTCGCCGGCGACAGCACCACCCAAAGGCTGGTGAGCGACGGCGGCGTGGGTTGCTACCAGTGCCACACTTCGCAAGAAAGTAAAGACTTCGTCTTTTCCACCTTCCGCAAGTAATCCGGTGCGGAGGCCCTCCCCGGCCTCCGCATTTTTACCATCGTCCCACCTCTTGACCTTCCTTTAAAAACGCAGGCCTCTCCTGCGCAGAACTCATGTAATATATTCATCTTTTATACAATGGTTGACCGGTGGGTATTGAATGAGTGAAAGCAAAACGATTGCGATCATAGGCGGAGGGGCGGCGGGATATTTTTGCG
>JAOUPX010000001.1 GCA_029879645.1 Nitrospinota bacterium | reverse complement strand
ATCCTGAAGTGTTTGACGAATATAAACAAATTGGCGAACAGCTTGGATTCGATCATGTCGAATCCGGCCCGTTGGTACGCAGTTCTTATCGGGCCGAACAGCAGGCCGGGTCCACTGGAATTGTTTAAATCGTGTCCGCTATAAATTTTCGGATTTTTTCTATAAATTCGTTTTCCCAATCGAATTTAAAGCGATTCCCATCTGTTTCAGTTTGTATCAGTAATTCTTCATAATAACCCGGTTCTTCTATACAACGGTTCAATTTCAGAATAAGCTCGTCTTGTTTGTTGGGATTGAAATGTTGCTCCGGATTTCGGATGACCTCTGTGTTCTCTGGAATGTTGCTGACCAGGCAGGGGACTTTACAGGTGGTGGCCTCGAGAAGTGATTCTGACATTCCTTCCCATAAGGAAGGAAATACAAAAAGGTCGGATCCCTGGACCATTTCCCGGGCATTATCACGCCATCCTGTAAATATAACTCTGTTTGTAACCCCCAAAACTTTTGCCTCCTTCTCTAAATGCGGAAGTTGTTCTCCTCCTCCGATCAACATCAATACTGCCCGAGTGGAACGGATACGCGAAAATGCAGAAATTAAAAAATCCAGGTTTTTATGTGGCTCCAGAATCCCTGTGCTGGTGATAACGAAGGAGTCTTGCGGTAAATCGAATTCTTGAATCAGTTTTTGCCGTTGTTCCTCCTTTTTGAAAAGAGGCGCATCGATGTGATTCGTATGCACTTCAACCTTATCCGGATTCAAGTGATAGCGTTGAATCCAGGATTTACGGCAGGCAAAGGAGTTGGCGATCAACTTGTCGGACCAATGAACTCCCCAGCGTTCCATAATATTTTCAAAATTTTTGAGAGAACGATAATCGTCATGGCAATCGGTGGTGAATTGGGGTTTGGTAAACAAAAGAGTTATCATTGGCGCTTTGCGCAACCATTTAACCGGACCGCTGATCCATGCGTAGACCGGAGTGGCCGCAGAGATAAGTTGAAACTTGTTACGTAACCCCAGGAGCAGGGCATATAAAGGAGCCATCGAAAAGAACCAGGCCCAGAAAAATATTCCATAATGTTTTTGAAAAGGGCAGGGGAGAATGTGCGGAATCAGGTTTTTATCCTGATAAGGATAAGGCTCAACCGCAATGTAATGGACCTGCCAGCCTGTTTTAAGGTATGCCTCAATCTTCAGGCGAAAACGTTTACAGAAGCCTCCCCGACGATGCTTGTAATAAATAGTTAATACTTTGAAGATCATGGCTGTGGATGGATACAAAGGAGGTAATGTTATTTGATTTTGCCCAGGCCCAGGGATTCTTGGATCAGGTTTTTTACCACAAAAATAATATTTTCTTTTCTTTCTCCCAACCGCCTCAATGTGTAGGGAAGCCAGGCTTTGCCGTAGGGAACATAGATGCGGACTTGATATCCTCTCTTCAGAAGAGCCTGCTGAATATCTCGTCGCACGCCATACAGCAATTCGAAATAAAACGATTCCCGGGAGATATTTTCCTTGTCGATAAAAGTGGTGATCTGCTCTATCAGTATTTCATCGTGTGTGGCGATGGCGGGCAGGTTTCCTTCTTTCAGAAGCCGGCACGCATGACTATAAAACTTTTCACGGATTTCATCCATCGATTGGTAAGCGATATCCTCCTGCTCTTTGTAAGCCCCCTTGCACAGCCGGGTGGAGACTCCCTGGTCGATTACCGATTGAATGTCCCGGTCCGTTCTTCGGAGATAAGCCTGGAGGACCAGGCCCAGGTTTTTATGCGTCTTCTGAAGTTCTAATCCAAGTTTTAACGTTCGATCCGTTAAATCCGATCCCTCCATATCGAAACGTACGGTGTGATGAAACACGGCATCAATCAATTCTTCTACATTCTTTTTGCATAGGTCATAACCGATGTCCATTCCCAGCGCGCTGACCTTGACCGAAATGTCGACCGGGCGGTGAAAGGTTTCTATGCTTTTAAGCAGTGCCAGGTATTCGTTTTTTGCTTCCACCGCTTGCTCTTCGGTATGCACGCTTTCGCCGAGTACGTCCACTGTGCACAGAAATCCCTGCTCGTAAAGGGTTTTGATGTTTTTGAGCGCGGTTTCACGGTCCTCACCGGCAATAAATCGTTTGGCGAAAGGATAAAGAATATGCACGGCAGATCATTCCATCAACAGGTTTGATGCTGGTTAACCGGAAAAAATACTGATACTTATAATATAAACAATTCAAGTGAAAGGGGCAAAGTTTTAGGTCTTATCCGGTTTTTTTAATTTGGATATAGAGACGAGGATGAGTTAAAATCGCCCTTTTCTAAATGCCGTTTGAGGAGTGCTATGAATTTAATATGTCTGGTTTTTACCGCATTAGGTATTCTTGCTGTACTAACCCTGCTGTTTTACTTTGTTACCAGCCAGAGCTCAAGTTAAGTCTTTCATTGCCTTCACGATTAACTCGCTCAGTCCACGGCGTGACACGCCACGAAAGCATTTCCTTCGCCTTTTTTCACCGGATACTCGTTCCTGCATTTCTGCCGTAGTGGAGAGCCCTCCGGTTCGTTTCTGTAAATGGGGCACCGTGGATGGAAATGGCAACCTTCCGGCGGGTTGAGTGGCGACGGCACATCCCCGACAACTGTTTCAAACGGTTTGCGCTCTCCCAGCGACGGAACCGCCTTGAGGAGGGATTGGGTGTAAGGATGCCGGGGATCTCTGAATAATTCTATGGCCGGCGCATACTCCACAATGCGTCCCAGGTACATAATGGCCACTTCATCTGAGATATATTGCACCACGTTCAGATTGTGTGTGATGAACAGGTATGTCAGGTTATGTTTGGCCTGCAGTTCCTTCAGCAGGTTGAGCACCTGCGCCTGCACGGAAACATCCAGCGCGCTGGTTGGTTCGTCCAGCACCAGAAACTCCGGCTCCAGAATCAACGCCCGGGCAATGCTGATGCGTTGCCGCTGACCTCCTGAAAATTCATGCGGGTACCGGTCCGCTACAGAAGGGTCCAACCCCACCTCCAGTAATACCTTCGAAAGTTTTTTGTTCTTTTCATCTGGAGTGATCTCCGGGAAATGAACCTGTAATCCTTCCTCTATAATTTCCCGGACACGCAGGCGGGGGGAAAGGGATCCAAAGGGGTCCTGAAACACGATTTGCATGTGCCGCCGGATTTGTTTCAATTCGCTCGTCGGCAGGCTCATCACGTCGGTTTGTTTGAACTGTACGGTTCCCTTCACTTCCCGGTTGAGGCGCAGGATTGATTCTCCCAGGGTGGTTTTGCCGCAACCGGATTCGCCCACCAATGCCACCGTGGATCCTTGGATCAGGTCCAGGTCAACATGGTCCACCGCTTTAACGTAGTTGGCAATTCGCCGAAACACCCCTTTGCGAACGGGGAACCAGGTTTTCAATGCGCGGACGGTGATCAACGGCTCGCGCCCGATTTGTTTTTTGGGAGAGGGCGTTTTGGGTTCCTCCTTGATCGCGGTCTGGATCATGCCGCCTTCAAATAAATGACAGCGGACGGTATGGCCCTGTTCGACTTTATAAACCTTGCTGTCGTGGGTGTGGCACACATCCATGGTGTGCGGACACCGATCGGCGAACAGGCATCCTTCGCCGTAATCGGTAGCGGGTGGAACCAGGCCGGGAATGGTATTGAGCTCGTAGGCTTCGTCTCCGGGTTTGGGGATGGATTCGAACAGCCGCCGGGTGTAGGGATGCATCATGTTCCTGAAAATCTGGTCGCGGCTTCCCTGTTCCACGATGCGTCCGGCATACATGATGGCGACATCGTCCGCCATCTGGTTGACGATGCCCATGTCATGTGTAATGAGCAGAATAGCCATCCCTGTTTCTTTTTGCAGGTCGGCCATCAATCGCAGGACCTGTGCCTGGATCGTGACATCGAGGGCCGTCGTGGGTTCATCCGCAATGAGTAGTTTGGGCTGGCAGGCCAGAGCCATGGCGATCATCACCCTTTGCTTCATGCCGCCGGACAGCTGATGAGGAAAATTATCGATCCGCTTGTCTGGATCGGGAATGCCGACGTGGTCCAGTAATTCAATAGCCCGCTTGCGTGCCGGACCGGATTGCATCTTGCGGTGCTGACGCAGGGGTTCCTCCAACTGATTGCCGATTCTGTACAGAGGATTGAGGGAGGTCATCGGTTCCTGAAAGATCATGGCGATATCGTTGCCGCGAATTCCGCGCATGGATTCTTCTGATAGTTCGGAAAGGTTTTTTTGATCGAAAAGAATTTTTCCTGAGGGATGATACCCGTTTTCGGCAATCAGACGGATGATGGAAAATGCGGTCTGCGATTTGCCGCATCCCGACTCACCGACCAGTGCCAGGGTTTTGCCCTCATCCAAATGGAAGGAAATACCGTCCACCGCCTGGGCCACCTGAGTGAGGCCTACCCGAAAATAGGTTCTGAGGCTGTCGACTTCCAGTAACATCAGTGCGCCGCCTTTCTGGGATCGAATGCGTTGCGGATGCCGTCACCGACGAAGGTCAGTAAAGTCAGGGTGCCGGTCAATAGAATGAAAGTGGGAACCAGTATCCATATCGCCTGCAGGTTGGTTTTGCCCTGGGACAGCAGTTCGCCAATACTGGGCGCCGGACTGGGCACGCCGAGGTTGAGGAAATCGAGACTCACCAGGGCCAGAATGCCCGCCGTCACTTCAAATGGAAAGAAGGTGATGACCGGCGTCAGGGAATTTGGCAGAATATGTTTCGCCATGATGCGGAAACTGGATACCCCCAGCGCCTTGGCGGCTTTGACGTATTCCAGGTTGCGTCCTTTTAAGAATTCGGCGCGAATATAGGCGGCCATTCCCATCCATGCCGTCAGATTTAAAATACAAAACAACAGCCAGACGGAAGGATTGAGCATGGCGCTCAGAATAATCAGTATATAAAGGCGCGGGATGGAGCCCCAGATTTCGGTCAGGCGCTGTCCGATTAAATCAATCCAGCCGCCAAAGAATCCCTGGATGCCGCCCAGCAGGCAACCGAGAATGGTTCCCGTCACCGCCAGGGCCAGGCCGAAGAGCATGGAAATGCGAAAGCCGTAAATCAAACGGGCCAGCACGTCGCGTCCGCGGTCGTCGGTGCCCAGATAATGTCCGTCTTCCCAGGAAGAAGGAATGGATCTGCTTTTGTCCGAGGACAGCGTTTCATAGGGAGCCGCCAGAGCAACCCGGCCGGTGGTGCTGTGGCTGGGTATGTATTTATAGTCATAACGTACCGGCGGCCAGAGCATCCAGTAGTCACGAGCTTTCAACATTGGGGTAGGGGTATCTGAAATCATATCTTTTTCCCTCTTCTGGAGGGGTGCCAAAGATTCGTCTTCCTCAAAGTCCTCCAGTGTTAAAATCAGTGGCGCAGATGAAACCTCTACTTCTCCTTCATCGAAATCTCCCAGGTCCAGCGTCAGGTTGGAATGATCACCTTCATCAAAATCGCTCAGGTTGATATCTGTCGAAGCGTCCGGCGATTCTCCCTTGAGGATTCTCAGGAACCGGTCCGACTTGTAATCGGGTTCGGAAAGCAGGGGACCGCCGAAATCCTGCTCGCTGTAGGTGAAGAGTATTGGGAAATATGGTTTGCTGTCGACCACCAGCAGGATGGGCCGCACGTTGCATAGAAACTCGGCGGGCAGGGCCAGGAAAAAAAGCGCCGTCAAAATGAGCAGGCTGTAGCGTGCCCGTTTGTCACTCTTGAATTTTTGAAATTTGATCTGCAGGTCTTTATTCAATTCCATGGTCACTATCCCTGCGATTCTTCAAAAGAAATACGGCGGTCGATGAGGACGTAGGAAATATCCGTCAATAACTGGCCAATCAAATACAACAGCGTGAAAATAAACAGACTGCCCAATACAATGGGATAATCCCTCTGTATCACCGCCTGATAGGAAAGCAGGCCCAGGCCGTCCAGTGTGAATATCTGCTCGATCAGCAGGGAGCCGGAAAAGAACATGGTGAGAAAGGCGATGGGGAATCCGGTGATCAGCGGAATCAGGGAATTTTTCAGGATATGCTTGTAGAGAATCTTGTTCTCGGGCAAACCCTTGGCGCGGGCGGTCAGCACGTACTGCTTGCGCATCTCTTCGATGATCGCATTCTTGGTCAGCATGGTCAGCGTGGCAAATCCGCCGATGATGTAGCACGTCAGCGGCGCGATCAGGTGATGCAGATAATCGGTGAATTTCTGCCAGGCGGTCCACTCTTCATAACCGGGGGTGCCGACCGAAGTCAGCCCGGCGATAGGAATCATGTGAGCGATGGCGCGGTCACCGGGACCGAAAAATACAATCAAGAGAAGACCCAGAACGAATCCGGGGGTGCTGTAACCGATTAACACAATGACGCTGGAAGCCGTGTCGAACCGGTCACCGCTTCTGACCGCCTTGGCGATGCCCAGGGTGATGCATATGATATAGGTCATGAAAAAACTGATGATCCCGAGCGACGCGGAGACTGGCAGTTTTTCGACAATCAATTCCAGTACCGATTTGTTACGGTAAAACGAGTTGCCGAATTTAAAAACCAGAAATCCGTCCCAGTTGTCCCGGTTGAAAAAACGCTCCGTGAACGGCCGGCTCGAGTCTTTTGGCGAATACCAGATAAAAGTGCGCAGGTACCGTTCCCAAAGAGGCCGGTCGAGGTGATAGGTTTTTTTGAGTTCTTCCAGGTACTTGGGATCCATCTCCTGGGCCTTGAGACCCTGGATACCGCCCACACCCCCGCCGCCGGCTTCTCCCAAAACTCCTGAGTGACCGCGGAGCAGGGATTTCATCTGGTCGATGGGTCCGCCCGGTACGAATTGTATGACGATAAACGTGATCGTCAGAATTCCGATCAGGGTCGGAAACATCAACAACAGGCGGCGGATGATATAAGTAGTCATAGAGTTGATTTGTTGGGATTACTTAAGCGGCTCGCCGGAAGTCATGGCGTTTTTCAGTTTTTCAGCCTTGGCTTCATCATACCACCACCACTCCATGAAATGTCCCTGACGGCTGGAGGCGGAGGGAATGATTTTCGGATGCGAAAATTTGTTCCAGTACACAATGCGGTCTAAGCCGATGTACCAATGCGGCACTATGTAAAACTGGTGGGTCAGAATGCGGTCCATGGCCTGAATAGCGTTCACAAGTTCCTTGCGGGTTTTGGCCTTGACGATGATATCGACCAACTCGTCGACGGCCGGGTTTTCTATGCCCATATAGTTTCGCGACCCCGGCACTTTGACCGCCTCACTGGTCCACATACTGCGCTGTTCGTTGCCGGGAGAGCGAGATTGGGGGAAATTGGCCACCACCATGTCGTACTTGAATTCCCGAAGGCGTTCTTCGTATTGAGCCACTTGAACCAGTTTGTCGGTCAGGTCAACCCCGATTTGTTTTAAATTATTTTTAAACGGCTCGACGATCCTCTGGAATAAGGGGCTAACCAGTAAAATTTCAAATTCCAGACGTTGCCCCTTCTTTTGGCGAAAGCCATCCGCCCCTCGTTTCCATCCCTCAGAATCGAGAAGTTTGTTGGCCAGGGCAATATTTTTTTCGATGGGGATGCCCTGCCCGGGGGCGCCCACCGGTTTGGTGAACACGGTTTTGGGCACAAATTCTTTTCCATGCTCTTTTCTGAGGTGCAGGAGCAATTCCTTGACTTCGCCCTCGGGCAGGCCTTTAGGTTTTAATTCGGGATTATTGTCAAAATAACAATCATTCCTTGTGTACTGGTTGTAGAACAAATTCTGGTTGCTCCAGTCGAAGTCCATCACCATGGCAATGGCGGCACGCATCTTGCGCGATTTAAAAATAGGATTTCGCATATTCATGGCAAAGCCCTGCATGCCGGATACACGAGTGTGAGGAAACTCTTTCCTTGAATAATAACCTTTCTTGACGAAGTCCCCCTTGTAGTCCAGTGCCCAGTCTCGCGAACTATTGACCAGATTGAAGTCGTATTCCCCACCCTTAAATGCCTCACGCATGGCTACAGGATCCAAATAAACTTTGGCCGTGATTTCGTCGAAATTGTAGCGGCCTTTGTTGATGGCCAGATCCTTGCCCCACCAGTTGGGATTCCGCTGATAAGTGATGTATTTACCGAATTCATACTTCTTTACCGTATAAGGGCCACTGCCCACGGCAATGTCGTCAAAATCCGAGCCGAACTTCTTCCCTTTCTGGCCGTAGATGTGTTTGGGAAGAATGGACATTTGACCGACAATCAGGGGGAGTTCCTGGTTATAAAAGGCGAATGTGTATTTCACCCGATGGCTGTCCAGTTTTTCAGCTGTTTTAATGTCCGCGAAATAGTGTTTGTAAAAAGGATGGAATTCAGGGTCGTTCTTAATCAGGTCGAACGAAAACACAAAATCGTCTGCGGTTACCGGCTTGCCGTCGGAAAATTTGGCATTTTTGCGGATATGGTAAACCATGCTCAGGTGATCATCAGCCAGTTCCACTTGTTCCACCAAACTGCCGTATTGGGAAAAGTGCTCACTATCGTCCGCTGAGCCGTCCATCGGGGTTTGAAATACCAGTAGTTCGATAAAAGGAGCCGGGACTCCTTTCAGGGACATGGGATTTAATTTGGTGAACGCTCCAAAATCGCTCAATGTCAGGTACCCTCCTTTGGGAGCGTTGGGATTGCCATAGCGATAGGGTTCGCCGGGTTTGTATTTGAGGTCCTGCGGACCATATAAGGACAAGCCATGAGAGGCCTTGGCGGCCAGGCCTGAAAAAGGTGTTGAAAAAATGAGTGTCGCGGCGAGGCAAACGACCAGCAGGTGATTTTTCATGAATTTCCCTATGATTGATTTGAGGTTCCCGTTTCTGACGGAATGGGATTGAATGCAATGCATATATTGTCAGAGTATTAAGGTGATACTGCCAGTTATAAAACTATAAATCAAAAACTTGCCGATTCCAAGGAAGCAGGTTGGTGTAAAATTAAATGCGATGATCTGGCGTTGTGGAGGAATCCATTGAGAACGCCGAAGGTTTCTGATAACCTTTTGATATTGTTTATCTCCATCATACCAACCCTTCAAGGAAAGAACCCGGCAGTGAACGCCCAAATAAAACCCCGTAAAACCCGGAAAATTCGTATCGGCTCCCTGACCATTGGAGGAGATTCCCCCATTGCCGTACAAAGTATGACGGCCACCCGCACCGTGGATATCGACGCCACCGCCCGTCAAATCCAGATACTGGAAAAGGCCGGGGCGGATGTCATTCGGATTGCCGTCGACAGCAAGCAGGATGTAGAGGCCCTGAAAATCCTCCGTAAGGCCTCCAAGGCGGTATTTTCGGTGGATTTACAGGAGAATTACCGCCTGGCGCCTCTGGTAGCTCCCTATGTCAATAAAATCCGCTATAATCCCGGCCACCTGTACCACCTTGATAAGGAGTTGACCATTCCGGAAAAGGTAGAATTTATCGTCAAAGCCGCCCGGGAAAACGATTGTGCGATCCGGATCGGGGTCAATTGCGGCTCCGTGGACCCTGATTACAAGGCCCAGTACCCAAACGATCCTCTGGAGGCCATGGTGCGGTGCGCGGTGGACCATTGCCGTCTGCTGGACGACCTGGGATTTGAGAATTATTGTGTTTCCCTGAAGGATTCGGATTGCCGGGAAGTGATCGAGGCCAACAAACGCTTCGCGGCAGAGCGGCCCGATGTTCCCCTGCATCTGGGGGTCACAGAAGCGGGCATGCCGCCGGAAGGGGTCATTAAAACCCGCATCGCATTTGAGCAATTGATTCCGGCTGGAATTGGCGATACCATCCGGGTGTCCCTGACTGTCCCCGACGACGACAAAGGCGAAGAAATAGCCGTAGGGCGCGCCATACTGCAAGATATTGAGGAAGGGCGGTTTAGGTCGGTACCCGAGAACTTTATGGAGGGCCTGAACATTATTGCCTGTCCCAGCTGTTCCCGGGTCGAGAATGGAAAATTTGTGGATTTGGCGCAAGATGTGCGTAAAATGACCGCATACGCCGAGAAATACAAGATCACTATCGCCGTTATGGGGTGCCGGGTGAACGGCCCCGGTGAAACCGATGATGCCGATCTCGGCCTCTGGTGCGGGCCGGCCCACGTCAATCTGAAAAAAGGGCCGGAAGAGGTCGGGGCGTTCGGTTACGATGAGATTCTGGGAAAGCTCAAGGAAGAGCTCGATCAGTTGATCGAAGAAAAATACGGCACGCCGGTGATCCCTGATTAATTTGATTTAGAGAAGAGACGAATTATGGAATTCAAAGTAGAAGAGTTGGAAGGCGTCCGGCGCAAGCTGGATATTGAAATCCCCGGTAACGTAGTGGCGCAAAGGGTCAGTCGTGCCTATAAAGAAATTAACAAGCAGGTCAAGATGCCGGGGTTTCGTCCGGGAAAGATTCCCCAGCACATTCTCGAAAAACAGGTGCCGCTGGAATCAATGTCTCAGTTATGGCAGGATCTGATGCAGGAGTATTACGACAAGGCGCTTATGGAAACGGGTATCACCCCCGCCGGCCCGCCGGAAATCGACCATTCCGCTATCAATGAAATCAAAAAAGATAAACCTTTTTCTTTTTCGGTGATGCTAGACGTCAAGCCGGAAGTGAAATTCAAAAAATATAAAGGATTGAAATTCAATAAGACGCTGTTTGAAGTGACCGAACAGGATGTTGAAGCTTCCATTCGCAAGCATTTGGAACCGTTCGGGACGTTTGAAATTTACCGGGAGGGCCATGAAGTCCAATTGAACGACTACCTGGTTATGGATTTTGAAGGATATCTCAATGGTGAACCGCTGGAAAACGGCGATGCCAAGGATTACCCGGTGTGCGTCGGCGAAAGAAAAATGATCGCCGGATTTGAAGACCAGCTGATTGGTAAAAAAGTGGGCGAGGAATTTGAGGTCAAGGTTACTCTTCCGCTCGACTGGAACAAAAAGGTGCGGCGTGTGAGTATGCCGATTCCGGGGGCTCCCGAGCAGGAAGCCGATGACCTGGCAACGTTTCATGTGCGCATTAAGGAAATCAAAAAAAAGAATTTGCCGGAGTTGACCGACGACTTTGTCCAGCAACAGGGTGAAGAATCGGTTGAGGCATTCCGCCGAAAGATCAAATCCGGTATACAGGCTTTTAAAGAAAACACAGAAGAATTACGCATTAAACAGGATATATTCAATTACCTGGTGAAGGAGCACGACGTGGATCCACCGGAGTCGCTGGTCAAGCAGGAATTGAAATTTATGATTGATGGTATGAAATTTCAGATTCAACAGTCTGGCATGAAACTGGAGGATTCAGGTTTTAACCAGGAGCAGGCGGAAAAGGAATGGCGTGAACGCGCGGAATTCAACACCAAGGGTTACGTGATTCTTGAGGAAATCGCTAAAGCTGAAAATATTCATGTGGCTCAATCGGATATGGAAGCCGAGTACAAACGCCTGGCCGAGGAAACCAAGAAGTCGGTGGAGGCTGTTAAGAAATCTCTATTTTCGAATCAGGATTATATGACTCAGACCAGCAATCGCATCCTGGGACAGAAGGCACTTAATCTGATATTTTCACATTGTGAATTCGAGTATTTGTCGGAAGCGGAAATGAAAAAAGCTTTTGACAAGGAAAAGAAGGAACAGGAAGCGGCTCAACGTAAGAAATAATTA
This sequence comes from Nitrospinota bacterium, assembly GCA_029879645.1. GTDB lineage: Bacteria > Nitrospinota > Nitrospinia > Nitrospinales > Nitrospinaceae > SZUA-226. The sequence continues at coordinate 60,625 of JAOUPX010000001.1, read as the reverse complement.
TCGGATCCGCGGTTCAGGGGTCATAGAAAAGGTTTTTATGCTGAAATACGTCAAGGTAATGGATGAGGAAGAACTTCCGCCAGGGAAATCAGCCATCATTTCCGCGGGGGATGACGAAATAGCCCTGTTCAACTACAAGGGCAAATATTTTGCCATTGCCAACAAATGTCTGCACAAGGGCTCACCTTTGGGAGAAGGGCGAATCGAGGAAGGTGTAATTATCTGCCCGAATCACGAGTGGCGATACGATCTGGAAACAGGTTTTTGCAGGCAGAATCCTTTTATGAAAACCAAAATTTATCCCGTGCGTCTGCACAAGGGAAAGATTCGGGTCGGAATCGAAGTGTTGGAAAAGGATGCGCACCGGAAAGCGGTGGGTAAGGGTTCCAACAAACCTCCCGAGGCCCTCAAGTTTAAAATCCCCACCATTCAGAAACCCATTAATCCTGACGAAACGCTTTGAATAAGATCAAAACGATTCTTCCGTTTTAATTCTCTTCTTTTTCTTTCCCCAGGTCCATATTTTCAACTGAGAGCCGAAATTATAAGCCTGGTCCATCAGAGTATCGCCATCTACGGCGTCCCAGCTTCCTGTCTGTCTATGCGTCAATAATTCGTAAATCGGGTTTTTTATGGACGTATGGAACAACTCCATATCTTCCCGGCTGATTTTTCGGTGCAGAACCACCTTGATGGCAGTGTCATTGATTTCATATTTCTGGCGGAGCGATTTAAGGGCTGATTCAAAGGTTTCGTTATTTTGAATCATCTTTTCGATTTCTTCTTCAATGGTCTTATTGCGTTTGGCAAAGGGGTAATGGGTGTAATCCAGTTTAGCGCCGATATGAAAATCCAAATGTGGAAAATACAGGTAAGCCCAATCTCCAAAATCAATTTCTCCGCCCCTGGCAAAAGTGTATTCGTTGACTTCTTCGGCGGAATCGCGGACCCATTGATTGTATTTCTGTATAAAACGGTTCATGCAATCATGGACCAATGCGTGGTAGTAGTCATTCATCCGGTACCATTGTTTATCGTCATTATGTCCGCTAACCAGCTTTTTCAGCATAATAAGAAGGGTTTTGTCATCAGCGAAATGATGGGATAAAGGGAAAGCCTGCTCGATGTAAGGTTCCAGGTTTTCCCCATTTTTCCTGAATATCTGAAGGCTTTCCTCCAGGTCATTCTTTGAGTTTTTTAGGGAGCAATAAACGATGCGGACATGGTTGAGTTTCCGCTGATAATTCATGTAATTTTTTAATTCAGGGTTTTTAATTTCATCGTGGTGGGTGGGAGATTTCTGGGTGATGTCTTTGGCAAAGGCCAGCATGGTTCCTCCGTAATCTGATGACCATGCTCGGATGCATGGACGGTCATATTATTGGATGTCAATTTCTGGGAGAACGAATGGGAAACCGGAGGATATTAATCATTAGTACTGGATTGATTTTATCTCCGTGTTATATCCGCCTGACGCGGTGTGCCGAGGCCGGCTGGGGTAGCCTAATTTCTACTTGGGTGGGGAGGAACCGGGTCCGTGGCCCAATCCTCGCAAAAGGAAATCGTTTCGGAAATTTCCTACAATATATATGAAAAGTCCTATATAGTGCAATCAATTCTTAATGGTCAATTCTGATAGGCTTTTTGTATCGTCCCTTTTCTGAATTTCTGCTCCTGAGACGGGCCTAGACTTGCTCCTGCAAGGATAAACGGGTCCTGCCTTTTCGTTCCCAGACTTTTGTGCGATTGGCTCCACCAATAAAAGGGATTGATCCATGAATATAATTCTGAACAGCTATTGTAATTTGAAATGTAACTACTGTTTCGCTGACGAATACATGGACGAGACTGTCAAAACCCCCGGGAAGTCCATGGATTTTGATTATTTTTCCACAGAAATGTTGCCCCGGATTAAAAACGTCACGCTGATCAATTTCATGGGTGGTGAGCCAACCCTTCACCCGCAGTTCAATGATATTCTTTCCAGCACATTGGACACCATGCAACCTTTTACTTTTCTGGGAGTTTTTACCAACGGATTGATGCCGGAGAAGACTCTCGATCTGCTGTTAAAAACGGTGGGTCCGGAGGGCAGTATTCAGCGTCAGATTCAATTCTCGGTGCTACTTAACTGGCAAACCATGGAAAATATCAGCGAACGAAATCATGAACGTTGCCGAGAGGTGGCAGAAGCGATTCTCAGTGAAAACGGATACAGCATGATGTTCAGTATCAATTTGTACTCAGTGGATCAGGACCTGGAGACTCAGTGTCGAGAAATCGATGCTATTTATCAGGATCTTGGTTTACCCGAAGAGCAAAACTACAAAGTCAGGGTCAGCCCTGCGTTTCCTATCGTTGGAGAACAGGACAATGTGACTTTGCCGATCAGGGATTACCCCGGAATGGGACGAAAAATGATTGATTTGCTTAAGGAGCTACCACAGTTGACCTTTCGGTTTGATTGTTCGTTTCCGCCCTGTTTGCTGGACAATATTTCCGAAGAAGAGTATCCCCTGGTGGAACGTTTTTTTTATCATGCCAACCAACCGGTTCCGGAAATCACAAAGTGGAAGGAACAGGATTTGTATCTTGGGTGCGCCGATGACAGTCCAATGGATGTCAATCCCCAGGGAGATTGCTTTAATTGTTTTCCATTTCATAATTTCAAATTAGGAAATATTCAGGAATTCAAGGAAGTCAACGATATCGCTGTAAAAAAAATGCACACTAAATTCCTCGGCCATGTGTTTGAAGATACACAGCCGAAAGAGCCCTGTAGAAGCTGTCCGCATTACATGGTGCGTTGCACCAGCGGGTGTTTCGCCTACAATTTCACATGATTGGGCTTTAGGCGAGGTCGTCGTCCGGGATTTCGACCCAATGGGGGTCTCCATGGGTCTTGTAGTTCTCCGTGCCGGCAAAGGTACCTTCGTGATAGATGTTGACTTTGAACTTGCCTCCGCCATATTTTTCGGTGATGTAGGGCACCGGGTCTTCCAGGTGGACCAATTCCTTGGTTTCGTATCTGCCGATCAATTTGAATTCCATTCCCATTCCCACCGGCACCAATGCATAAAATTTGAGATTGGTATCATGCAGGAAAGTCAGCATTTCCTCGTGCATATCCTGCTTGGTGTAGTCCGGTCCCAGTTTTTTTCGGCAACGCCGTTTTAAGTGATCCTCCAACAGGTTGAAAAACCACCAGTTTTTACCCTTTCGGTCGTCGTGCAAGAAGGGGTATTCGACAAATCCGTATTTGTTAATGAAAGGTTTTTTAGCCATAATAGAATCCAATTCAGAAGTAATCAGGCCCCATTATATGGTCATTGTATGTACTGAACAAGGCGGAGATTAGATTATTTTTTCATCCCTGTACAAAAGGTATTGGCAAATTGGTTTTCAGACCCGGCTTTACGATTGGCTGAGTCCGGAGGCTTATTTAGATTCCCTCCGCACTACAGCAAAATTTGTGGAGCTAAAGGAAGGTGAAAGGGTTCTGGATGCAGGATGCGGCTCGGGAATGCTTTTGCCTTTTTTAATCAACTCAATAGGGGCGGATGGGAAATACATTGGCGCCGATCTTCTTTCCGCCGGTTTTCATTCACTCAGGCAGAGAGCTAAGAGATTGGGCATACCGGTTTCTACCCTGCAAGTCAATCTCTGTCAGATGTTACCAGTCGCCAATAACTCCATGACCTGCGTAGTTGCGCATTTCTCGGTTTACACCTTACCAGAGGCAAGGGAGAGGGAGGGAGTGTACCGGGAATTGGGCAGGGTTCTTAGGCCGGGTGGATTATTGGTAACCGCCAACCCCGTTCATTCCTATAACTCCAAGGAAATCATCCGCTCCAGTATTGAGAGTCTTAAAAACCAAGGACGGCTTTCTCCGATTAAGAAACTTCTGGTTTATCCTCTCACACTTCACATGGGGCTCAAACATATAGAGAGGCAGTTAAAAACCGGTTATTGGCACGGATATCGACCGGGGGAGCTGGAGCGGGAAGTGGAGCAGGCCGGATTTTCCATCCACCACGCTGAAAACGTCTATGGCGGAAGCGGGCGATTAGTGGTGGCGCGTAAAACTTAACGGCTAGCTAAGATTCTTGCGAAATGCATTGACCCGGATATGGGCCAGGCGAGTGGGTTCGGGGATTCGGTAATGGGTGGTGCATTTGAGGGACCATTGAACTGCCGAGTCGAGATCGATTTGATGCCCCACTGAAACGAATACCGGTTTGCAGTTTTCGCGTGTCCTCAGTACGGAGCCTATAGTTTGTCCCTCCTTGTCCAGCAAGCGGGATCGGCTTCCCTTTTTCAAGCCGGGTTCCCGGAATTTTCCGGTCAGTCGGCTTTTGGCACAGCCGATGGTGGGGCAGTCCAGGAATAAACCTAAATGAGACGCGAGGCCTAATTTGCGCGGATGGGCGATCCCATGACCGTCAAAAAAAATCAGTTGAGGGGCGGGGGATACTTTTTTGAAAAGTTTCAGGAGCAAGGGGGCTTCCCGAAAGGAAAGCAGTCCTGGAATGTAAGGGAAATCGATGGTACCTCTGATGTAATACTCGTCTGCAATTTTCAGGGTTTTGGCGTTCAAGACCACAATTCCTGCGAAAGCTTCATTACTTTCCTGCGTCAGGCTGATATCGGCACCCGCTATCCATTGAGGCGGTTTTAGTCTGCTTTTCTGCTCCACCTGGTTTGCCAGCTCTGTTTGGATTTTCAGGGCTTGTTGCGGGGTGACCTTCCATGAATGGAGATTGAGGGCCTTCATGAGAGATGGGGATTAGCCCACGTGGATGGTGATGCGCTCGCCGTTATTATTAAAGCTGTCGTTCACTGCCTGGGTAAATTTCATATATTCCACTCCGGTGGTAAACGTAGTGAGCTCGATGTCTTCCAGGCCCCGGATGGAATTGATGAATTCCTCTTCCGCTCTCCATTTCCCAAGTTGTCCCGCGGGAATTCTTACCTCCTGCATTTCACCGGCCGAATTGATGGATCGATACAGTTTTCCACCTGGTTCAAAGTCCAAATGAATGAACCCCTTGTCACCGTATATCCTGATGGAAGATTGCCGGGGTTGATTGGACAATTCGTGTAGAAACAGGGAGCCAACAACTCCACTGGTTGTTTTCATCTGGACCGACAGATAATCTGGGACTTCAACTTCCACTTCCTGTTGAGTTCCCGGGTCGATGGCGCGATTATTGATCACTTCCGCATGGGCATTAACCCATTCAGCGGGCCCAAACCAGCGAAGCAGTGATTCATAAATGATTCCCAGTACCATTATATTGGTGCCGCTGTATAACTTGTTTCGTCTCCAATGAAGTTCTCCTCCAAGAGGAACCAGGGGAGGAGTCTGGTAGTCGAAACGGAAAAACCGTGGTGTGCCGATCTCATTGGTGTCAAGCATGTGGAGAAGGGTTAAATCGGCATGGAGGGTAAAAGGTGATGGTGCAATTTGGGATATGCAATTCGGGTGTTTATAGGCAGCTTGCAACATGGTGCGCGCTTCGCTTTCATTCATAGCCATTCTGGCTTCGCACAGGACGTGTTTGTCCGCCTGTAAAGCCATGCAGGACGCCTCGCAATGCAGATTGGGCCAGGTGCCGATAACGATGGCGTCCACCTCCGGGGATTCGATTATTTCCTGCCAATGGTTGCGAACAACGGGAATATGAAACTCGTCGGCAACTTTCTGGGCAGAGATGGGGGACCGGTTGGCCACTTCCACAATATGCACTTCCTCCAATGCTTGGAGGTTAGGGATATGGACCTTCCGGGTATTGGTGCCCGCGCCGATGATTCCGATCCGAATTCTTTGAGCCACTGTAATTGATCCTCCCCGTTATATGAAAGATGAGATAATTAAATCAGAATCTTTAAGTTAGCACAAACGAATCTAGAAAATTTGATCGATACCTCTGATTAAGTAATTTTACAAGCCCGCTGATTTTTTTAATTTGGCGGCTTTGTCGGTTTTTTCCCAGGTAAAACTTTTTTCTGACCTGCCAAAGTGGCCATAAGCTGCGGTGGGTCCAAAACGCGGTTTTTTCAAATCCAGCGTTTTCATGATTCCCGCAGGTTTCAAGTTGAAGTTATCCCGAATCAGGCCTTCAATGTTTTTGGGATTAATATTATGGGTATTGAACGTGTCGATGAAGATGGAGACGGGGTCTGCAACGCCTATGGCATAGGCCAACTGAACTTCACATCGGTCTGCAATTTTAGCGGCCACCAGGTTTTTAGCTATATACCGTGCCATATAGGCGGCTGATCGGTCGACTTTGGTCGAATCCTTTCCCGAAAATGCTCCACCACCATGACGGGCAAAACCCCCATAAGTATCGACAATGATTTTTCGTCCGGTTAATCCGCAATCCCCCTGTGGACCTCCTATTACAAAACGGCCGGTGGGATTGATATGAATTTTCATTTTTTTAGCCTGAAAACTTGTTGGAACCACTTTATTGATAACTTCGTCGATAATTCCAGAGCGAATTATTTTATTGGATACATCGGGATCGTGCTGGGAGGAAAGAACGATGGTCTCAATGCAAACCGGTTTTCCCTTTTCATAACGTATGGAAACCTGTGATTTGCTGTCGGGTCGGAGAAAAGGAAGGATTCCTTTTTTACGGACTTCGGCCAGTTTCCGGACCAGCTTGTGAGCATAGACGATGGGTGCGGGCATTAATTCCTTGGTCTCGTTAGAGGCATAACCAAACATCATTCCCTGGTCCCCGGCTCCCTGCTCATGCTGGTCGTCATCCACCCCCTGGGCGATATCTTGAGACTGTTCATCCAGGGTGACCATGACGCCGCAGGTTTGGTAATCGAATCCCATGTCCGAGTGTGTATAGCCAATTTCCTTGATGGTTTGGCGGGCGATTTTGGGAATCTCCACGCGGGCTTTAGTGGTTACTTCACCGGAAATAACAACGAGCCCGGTGGTGACCAGTGTTTCGCAGGCGACGCGGGAATTGGGGTCCTGTTTAAGAAGTGCATCGAGAATCGCATCCGATATCTGGTCTGCTATTTTGTCGGGATGACCTTCGGAGACGGATTCCGAGGTAAATAAGTAGTTGCTTGAGCTCATAAAAGCTTACCTTGGTTTGAGTGTGAAAGAATTCAAAGTTTAAATAAAATATTTATTGGATAATAGAAATCCCATGCCGGAGCCTGGGATGCATTCCATTACTTTTTTTTCTCGCTAAAGACCATGTCCCTGTCAAAATCGGAAGGAAAACGTTTCCGCATTTCTTTGTTAATGAAGCGGTTGATGGCTTCAGATGTTGGCAGTTTTAGAGCATGATCGGCTAATTTGCGGGCTTCTTTTAGAGTCACTTTTCGCAGAATTTTTTTCACCTTGGGGATTGAGTGGGGCTCCATGCTCAATTCGTGGACTTTTCCCAGGCCTAAAAGTAATAAGGTAGCCATGGGGTCACCCCCCAACTCACCGCAAATGCAAACGGGCTTTCTCATTTTGTCCGCCATCTCAAAAATGCCACGCAAAACTTTCAAGATTGCAGGATGGAATGGTTGATACAGGTGAGCCACGCTTTCATTGACCCGGTCCACCGCAAGAACATATTGTATCAAATCATTAGTTCCAATACTGATAAAGTCGACTAATTTAAGAATGTGGTCTGCGAGAAGAGCCGCTGAAGGAGTTTCTATCATAGCGCCCACAGGTATGTCTTCCTGGAAGGGAATCTGGGCCTGTCTTAATTCCTCCTTGGCTTTTTCAAGATATTCGTTGGCCTCAATGATTTCCTCCGAACTGGACACCATAGGATATAGGATTTTGGTTTTTCCGTAAAGGCTTGCCCGCAAAATTGCCTTCAATTGATCCATTAGAAGGTTGGGCTGAGCCAAAGAAAGACGAATCCCCCGCAAGCCAAGGGCCGGGTTGTCTTCGGGCACATTGTTGATTTTTGATAATTGCTTATCGGCTCCTATGTCCAGGGTACGAATCACCACAGGATAGGGGTCCATGACTTGGACTATTTTTTTAAAATTGACATAGAGGTCGTCTTCAGTGGGTAAGGAGTTGGAGGCCAGGTATAAATATTCCGTCCGGTATAGGCCAATGCCTTCTCCCCCAAATTTCGAAATGGATTTTGCCTCGTGGATAGATTCTATATTTGCCATCAGTTGAACTTTCTCTCCGTCCAGCGTTTCTGCTTCCAGACCTATGTCTTTAAGAAGATTTTTTTCATAGCGCAGATAGTTTTTCTGTTTCTTCTGATAATGGCTTAATTGTTTTTTATCCGGGTTAACGATTACCTCCCCCTGAATGCCGTCGATAATCACGGTATCACCGGAATTGATGAATTCAGTGAGATTCCCCAGGCCAACCACAGCCGGTATTCCCAAGGCCGAAGCAAAAATGCCGACATGCGAAGTTTTTCCGCCCACTTCGGTTGCCATTCCTTGTATATAGTTCTTCGACATCATTATGGTATCCGATGGACTCAATTCGTGGGTAATGATGATTACCGGCTCATCGATATCGGAAAGACTTTCCTGGTGGTGGCCAATCAAGTTTTTGATGACCCCGTGCACTACCAGATTCAGGTCATCTTTTTTACCCTTTAAATAATCGTCATTGATGTTGTTGAACAGGTTGGTGAATTTTTCGAGGGTAACCGTAAGAGCCCATTCTGCGTTGGAGCCTTCGCGTCGAATGGTCTCGATGGTTTCGTTTACCAGGATTTCGTCTTCCAGAAGCAGGGTGTAGGTATCCAGGATAATGGCATACTTGTCAGCGATGGACCCTGCTCTTTGCTTGATGTCCCGCATCTGCTCTTTGGATTTTTCAATGGCTCCGCGCAGGCGGTTGATCTCATTTTCGATTTCATGGTCAGGGATAGAGCGCTTAATAACACACACCTTGGACCTGTCAAGCAGGTAGGCTTTTCCGATGGCCACTCCGCTGGATACAGCTATTCCTGAATGCACGAAACTCTCTTGGATAAGTGAATAATTTACCCTTAACAGACTGGGTTAACTGATCTTGGAATCTTCTTCCAACATCAAGGAATATATTTTACCGGCATTTTCTGCATTTAAAATATTTTCCCGCAGGGACGGGTTCTTAAACAAACGGGCAATTTTGGCCAGGGCTTTAAGATGTAAACCGGTGGATGCCGAAGGGGCCAGAAGCATAAAAATGAAGTGGACCGGCTTTCGATCCAGCGACTCAAAATCCAGGCCTTTTGGTGAGCGGGCAAAAACCGTCACAATTTCTTCAATATTCTCAGATTTGGCGTGGGGAATGGCCATGTTATCCCCAATTCCAGTACTCCCGAGTTGTTCCCTGTTCAAAAGGCCCTGAAGTAGCTGAGCATGGTCGGGAATGATTCCCTGGCGCTCTAAAAATATCGAAATCTCGTTTAAGGCTTCCGTTTTGTCTTCGGCCTTTAAATCGGCGATGATAAAGCCTTCTTTAAGAATATCGCTGATTTTCATGCCGCCGTCTGAATAATTTTTATGGATGGGAAAAGGTAATTAAATACCGGGTCAATCGATTATTTTGTCTTTTTCTGCGACATTCTGTTTAATCTTGAGAGTTTTGGAGCGGTCCCGGTGTTTTTTGATCTGCTTTCCTACTTTTTCTACAGCTTCATCCATGGAGGTATACAGATCGCTGGTTTCGGATTCTCCGTGTACTGTAAACCCTTTGGTTTTTACAGTCACTTCCGCAAAATGCCGATAATTCTCCACCCGCAGGGCAACATGGACATCCGCGAGGTCGGGCAGGTCTTTGAGTACTTTTTCAATTTTCTTTTGCAAATGATCCTCGATCGCCTGAGTAATCTTGATTTTAATGCCTGCGACCGTTAATTTCATGGGGACTTCTCCTGAAAGATTTATTGAACAAAGGGCTTAAGATTAGCTTGGTACAACAAAAATATCAAGGATGGAAAGACGGGATCAGTAAATTTTTTTTCGCTTGCTAGCTGGTAGTATATTCAATTCTTTTCGGTATTTAGTCACCGTCCGGCGGGCGATTTTGGCATTTCGCTTAACTAAAGCTTCCACCATTTCATCGTCGGTTAGGGGTTTCTGTGGGTCCTCCGATTTAATAATTTCCTGGATCATGCTTTTGACCCTGACGGAGGACATATCATTGTTCCCGATAAACGATTTAATTCCGCTGTGAAAAAAGAACTTTAGCTCAAAGATTCCCTGAGGGGTGTCTATATATTTGTTGGTGGTAATCCGGCTTACAGTGGACTCGTGCATTTCAATATCCCGCGCCACATCTTTTAAAACCATAGGTTTGAGATGAGACAGCCCGTTGTCCAGAAACTCTGTCTGCAATTTGACAATACTTGTCCCAACCTTGTAAATAGTTTCCCGCCTTTTGTCGATGCTTTTGATTAGAAACTCTGCGGCCTGGTGCTTTTTCTTGAGGTATTCCTTGGTTTTGGGTTCCGAGGTATTTTTCAAAAGATGGTGGTAATAAGGGCTGATTTTTACATTGGGAAGTCCGTCGTCGCTTAATAAGACTTCATATCCCTGCTCCGTTTTTATCACGACAAGGTCGGGGACGACATAGTCTATTCCCTCGGAACTGAATTGGAGACCTGGCTTAGGATCGAGAGTTTTGATGGTTTTGACCGCATCGATGACTTCTTCCACCTTGATTTTGAGTTCTGAAGCGATTTTCTGATAATAGCGCTCGTTTAGACGTTCGAGGTAGCTTTCAATCAGGGTTTCCACAAGAGGCAGGCGCTCTGGTAGAGCTTTAGCCTGAATTTGAAGGCATTCTTTGAGGGTTCGTGCGCCTACTCCGTTGGGTTCGAAGGTCTGGATGATTTTAAGGACTCTTAATACATCTTCTTCTGTGGCCTGGCTTATTTCGGCAATTTCACTCAATTCTGCAATGCAGTATCCGTCGTTTTGGATATTGCCGATGATGCTGGAGCCTATGAATTTGTCCAGATCCTCATTAACGGAAAGGTCCAACTGCCACATCAGGTGGTCCGCGAGAGTCGGTTCTTTCTTGTAGGTCGCTTCTATCGACGGTCTCTCGGTGTAGTTGTCTGCGGAACTTCCCTGAGAAATGTTGTCCTGAAAATAATTATCCCAATCCTGTTCATACTCCAGCGGATCATTTTCATTTTGAGAGGGGGAATCATCCTGGGTTTGGCCCATGGAATCGAGGGAGGGATCTTCCGGGTTTTCCGCTTTGTGATCCAGTTCCTCTTCTTCCTCGAGGATTTCCTCAAGGATGGGGTTTTCTATCATTTCCTGATGTACCGCCTGGGCCAGTTCCAGACGCGAGAGTTGGAGAAGCTTGATTGCCTGTTGGAGCATTGGTGTGGGCACCAGCCGCATTTCATGCTTGAAATTTAATTTCATCTCCATTGCCATAGGCAATCTCTCAAATCAATTCTAAGGTTTGTTTAAAAGGTAAACTCTTCACCCAAATAAGTTTGTCTTACCTTGGGGTCTTTGGCGACGATGACGGGATCACCAGCGGCAATGATCCTGCCTTCGCTGATGATATAGGCACGGTCGGTAATGCTTAAGGTCTCGCGAACGTTATGGTCCGTGATCAATACGCCGATTCCCTTAGTTTTAAGCTTTTCCACAATAGATTGAATATCAGATACCGCTATCGGGTCAATTCCCGCAAAAGGTTCGTCCAATAATATAAAGGAAGGTGAGGTAGCCAATGCCCGGCTGATTTCAACCCTTCGCCTTTCTCCCCCTGACAGAGAAAATCCCTTGGCTTCCCGAATATGGCCAATATTGAATTCGTCCAGCAGGGAGTGGACTTTTTTGATTTTGGCTTTATGAGGTATTTTCTGTGGTTCCAGAACCGCCAGAATATTCTCTTCTACCGTTAGTTTCCTAAAAATAGAGGGTTCCTGAGGCAGGTAACTGACGCCCCTCTGAGCCCTCATATACATAGGGTAAGCGGTCATATCTTCCTGGTCTAGCAAAACCTGCCCCTGGTCGGGCCGGGTAAGGCCCACAACCATATAAAAAGTGGTAGTTTTGCCGGCACCGTTGGGCCCAAGCAAGCCAACAATTTCGCCTTGCCGCACTTCAATGCTGACCCGGTTAACTACTTGCCGGTTTTTATAGGCTTTGACCAGATTATGAGCTTTAAGAATTTGCACAGTTTTCTATAGGGAAACGGCCATGAAATTTACCGTATTAGACACAGTTATTGCTTTTTTTCCGGAGGAGGATTTTTGGGCATAATCCTAAGGATTGGACGTTCTACCTTTAATAAATCCTGCTCCAGTATAAAGGTCATTTTTTTACCTCGGATGATATTGGTTCCTTCCCAGGCAATGGCATTAGGTTCTCCGGTAATAACGATGATCTGCTTTTTATTATCATAATGAGCGCGGTCACCTTTAGCCCTTCGATCCCCTTTTGTGATATCCACATTTCCAATGGCTATAATTTTATCCAGATCCTGACTCGCCTGGGTGATATCTTCAGTGGCCTTTTTTCTGTCCGTTTTGGTTTCTGGATTTGCATAAACCTCTAAAACGTCGGATTTTATGATCAGATCTCCCCAGGTGCTCACTACATTTCCAGAAAAAACGAATTTTTTGCCCTCATTTTCTGACTGTAATTTGTCGGCTTGGATTTCTAAGGGATTTTTTTGTTGGTCATTTTTCAGGGAATCCTTAGCTTTTGCGGCTAAAGCGGGAGTGGAGCACAAGCTGAGAAAGGAAAAGAGAGCTATAAACACGATTAAGGGACTGAGGATTCGCAAGGGATAGATCCTTTATTGGTTATCGGGTTCTTTGGTATCGCTGGTTTGCTGCTGGAGTTGACCAAAAAAACTGTCTACGTCCGATTTAAATTTAACATTTCCCTCAAGCTGGATATCTTTGGTTTCACGGTTTATGGTGCCGGAGTCAGCAGATATGGTCGATTTCTGGTTTTTGCTCGAATTTAAAGTCACATTTACATCCGTTAATATGATTTTGCTCTCCTCATTTTTAACCTTTGCTTCCTTAGCCTTTATTTCCCAATCTTTATTGCCTAAAGCCTCATGTGTTACCTTAAAGTTTTCAATTTCGATATCGACATTCTTGCTCATCATTTTAAGCGTTTCTACTGGTAATGACTTTTTATTCAATGACTTAACCAAACTAATGATGGATACCGTCATTAATAGAAAAATCACGCCAAGTAGAATTTTTCTGATATTGTTTTTAAACATGAGGGAAGCTTTCAGGGGTATGCAAATGATGTACCAATTTGAATTTTGCCATAATGCACATTTAATGTAAAGTGAAAACAGGGTGGCTGGATGATTCCAGGTTATGACCTTTTAGAGTGATTTTTCTCGAATCTTCCGCTTCTATTTTGATATGAATTTCGATCCATCGTTCGATTTCTGGCAGCGGGTTCTGAGTGGCAGAATCTGAAAACAATTTTTCAGCCCATTCCACGATGGCCACCCCGTCACCAGCTAAAACTTCCTCCATTCCCAAATCCTCCAGTTCGCGGGCGGAGCCAATCCGGTAAAGATCAATATGAAAAACCGGAAATCTGCCGCGGTACTGGTTCACCAGGGTAAAGGTCGGGCTTCGGACATATTCTTCTTTAGCGACTCCCAGGCCTCGGGCAATACCTTGAGTGAGGGTGGTTTTGCCGGCGCCCAGTTCTCCAAACAGCAACAGGACATCACCAGCCTTTAATTGGCGGCCAATTTTCTCTCCCAGGGCCATTGTGTCTTCTGCTGAGAGGCTTTCAAACATCATCTTCAAGATAGAATCCTTTTAATGGCTTTTGGGATGTTATTCATGAGATCGCTGGCTATAAGGGGGATTTCATGTTCGTCTGCGGCGTACAGGTCTCCGGCCATTCCATGGATGAACGCTCCCGCTGACGTGGCTGATGGCACGCTTAATCCTTGAGCGGCCAACCCGGCGATCAATCCGGTCAAGACGTCACCGGACCCGGCGGTTGCCATTCCAGGATTTCCGGTGGGATTGATCAGAACCGTACCATCGTTAAAGGCCACCAGGGTACGGGCTCCCTTTAGGAGGAGGGTGACGCCGTTATCCTGCGCAAACCGGCTCGCCCGTTCAATGCGATGATTCAGGATATCCTGAACCTTCCATCCGGAAAGGCGTGACATTTCCTTGGGATGAGGTGTTAATACCGTTTCTGCCTGGATTTGCCCCAGGAGTTTTCCACTTTTACCGAGAGCATTAATGCCGTCGGCATCGATGATCAGCGGACATTCCACCAGAGGCAGAAGGGTCTCCAGCAATTGAACGGTTTCTTTTTCGGTAGAGATTCCCGGACCGATCGCCAGCGCGGTTTTCCCCTCCAGGTTTTTCAGGATGATATCTAGGGCCATGTTGGAAATACAACCGCTCTTGGTTTCCGGCAAGGGGGCAGTCATGGTTTCAAGCGGGTTGAATTCCAGGGCCTGGTAGCAGGATTCGGGAACTGCCAGGGTGACCAGTCCTGCTCCGGCCCGCAAGGCGGCCAGTGCAGTCAATCCGGCGGCGCCCCCTTTGCCTTTGGAGCCGGCGATCACCAGCGCATGGCCATAATCTCCCTTATGGGTATTGGTGGGCCGCTTGGGTAACAGCATTTGGATATCTTCCATTTCGAGCCAGGCTACCGGGATATCCTGTGTATTGATCGCTTGAGGAGGAATACTGATATCCAGTATCTGGACTTCTCCCATGCTCTCGGCGGCGGGGAACAGGAGATGACTGCGTTTAAGCAATGCCAGCGCGGCGGTGATATCCGCTTTTATATGCGGGCCGATCAATTGGCCCGAATCGGAGTCTATTCCGGAAGGGATATCCACGGCGTATACATATTTTTTGGAGGCATTTATTTTATTGATGACCTTTTCGTAAAGGCCGCCAGCGGGTTTGGAAAGCCCGGTGCCGAACAGGGCGTCAACAATGATGTGGCAATGCCGGAAGAGATGGTTGTGAGTGGGAAGGTTTTTTTCGGTGACTTCATGTATGGGAATTCCCATTTTAAACGCGATGTCGGCATTGACCCGCGCGTCTGATTTCAACTGCACCCTTTTGCCCAGTAACAGAATTTCCACGTTAACCCCGTCAATGGACAGATGACGGGCGATTACAAATCCGTCGCCGCCATTGTTGCCTTTGCCGCACGCGATAACGACTTTTTTCTCCAGGAGGTCTGGGACGTTCTCATGGATCATGGATGCCGCCGCCAGCCCCGCATTTTCCATTAGTACCAGGCCGGGAATACCAAACTCCCTGATTGCGGATTGGTCGATCGCCTGCATTTCTTTTGCGGTAACAACTTTCTGCACAATAACCTCAGCTACATTAGTTAGATTCAGAAAAGACGGGTGGCTGTTCGACTCCACATCGCCGTTGGTATTCTAGCAAATATACTTGCCGGGAGGGGATGCCAATTGATTGAGCATTCCTCAAATCAGATAGGGGTTTTGGTCCAGGGGTTTGAGGGGCAGGTCTTCAGGCTCAGGCGGAAGGCGGTTAATCACCTTTGCCAGGGTTGGATCATCCGGATCAGAGAACCTCTTTAATTCAGGAAAGTTCTGTCCGAAATCAGGTGATCTCAGAATTTGTTTTTTTTCCAAGGGGGTCATTTTATTGTATCGCTCCGGGGCGATTAAAAAAGTGGTATTAAAAAAATATTCGAGCAGAAATCGATTGAAATCGAGGGCCTGTCCCGCCATTTCAGGAAACATTTCACGGCGTTCCGCTTCATCGTTATAACTGTAATCCTCGACCACGTCCAGAAGGCAATCATACAGAAAGCACAGATGATAACAATTCATGGCAAGCCAGGTCTGGTTGTGCGTCAGCCCGAAGAATAATTGCTGGGATAGATCGCTTAAATCTTTGGTCGTACCCCAACTAAAGGAATGGGGAAACAGAATTTCAAGCTGACCGGAAATTCCCCGCCCATTCATTTTCCTGATTTCAGAAAGGAGATTCTGAGCGCTGTGCAAAGCCCTGAATATGAAATGGTAGGGGAGGGGGCTCGGGTCTTCCTCATCGCGAAATTCTTTGATGTCGGAGCGATTTTTGGGTCTCAGGGGACTCAGGTAAATATTCTTTTTGAACACCAGCATATAAGTACAGGTTGGAGTCACTAGAAAGGTTCGGGTTTGATCCCCCAGATTAATTGACAATACTCCCGGATAGAGCGGTCACTGGAAAAAGAACCCATATTGGCGGAGTTGATGATGGACTTTCGGGTCCACGATTCAGTATCCAGATACAACTGCTCCACTTTCTTCTGGGTGCGGGTATAGTCCCCGAAATCCGCAAGAACGCGATATGTGTCTCCATGAACCAGCAAAGAATCCACCAATGGATGAAAAATATGCGGATAATCCGGAGCAAAGTACCCATTCTGAATCATATCGAGCGCCTGTTTCAGTTCCGGATTGGATTCATAATAGTCTCGGGACCGGTATTTTTCTCTTCTCGTTTGTTCAACTTCGTCAGCGGTTAATCCAAAGATGAATATATTATCCGCACCAACCCGGTCTCTGATTTCGATATTGGCGCCGTCCAGGGTTCCGATAGTTAAAGCGCCATTCAATGCCAGCTTCATGTTCCCGGTTCCCGAAGCCTCATGTCCGGCAGTGGACACCTGCTCCGATAAATCCGCACCGGGAATGATCCATTCGGCCTTTGTCACGTTATAATTGGGAATGAAGACTACCTTCAGTTTGTCTGATATTTCGGGGTCGTGATTGACTTTATCGGCAATACTGGTGATGAGTTTGATGACCAGCTTGGCCATCTCATAACCCGGCGCCGCTTTTCCGGCAAAGATGATCGTGCGGGGGACGCATTCCAGGGAAGGGTGTTCTTTGAAACGGTTATAAAGGACGACAGCATGAAGGGCGCATAGGAGTTGTCGTTTGTATTCGTGGATTCGCTTTATGTGAACATCGAATAACGAGTCCGGGTTCAACTCGATAGAAAGTTCCTTTTGAACATGCCGGGCGAGACGTCTTTTGTTGCTGAGTTTGATTTCCCGCCATCTTTTACGGAAAGGCTCGTCTTTGACATAGGGGAGTAATTGACGAAGTATATCCAGATTTCTGGTCCATTCCTCACCCACCGTTTCCGTGATCAGCCCGGCCAGTTCCGGATTACAAGACTTCAACCAAAGACGCTGGGTGATACCGTTGGTGATATTGTGAAACCGGCCTGGAAACAGGTCGCTGTAATCCTTGAACACCTTGGTTTTTAAAATTTCCGAGTGGAGCTGGGCGACTCCGTTGACGGCATGACTGCCAACAATGGCCAGGTTGGACATGCGGACCGATTTAACCGGCTTCTCCTCCACCAGCGATATCCGCTCAATAAGTTTATGGTCTGCCGGATGTTTCTTGCGGACATGTTTTATCAGCCGATGATTAATTTCATATATGATTTCCAGATGACGGGGAAGCACCCGGCCGAGCAATTGCACCGTCCATTTTTCAAGAGCCTCCGGCAGAACGGTGTGATTGGTATAACCAAAAGTTTGGACCGCAATATTCCATGCTTCATCCCAGGGGCGGCGTTCTTCATCCACCAAAATTCGCATCAACTCCGGAATCGCTAGAGCCGGATGGGCGTCATTCAGCTGAATGGCGACTTTACTGCTGAATTTATCAAAGGTGGCGTGAGTCCTTTTGTATCGCCGGATGATGTCCTGCAGGGAAGCTGAAACAAAAAAGTACTCCTGTTTTAAGCGAAGTTCCTTACCCCACATGTTTTGATCATTGGGATAGAGGACTTTGGATATTGTTTCTGAATCCTGCTTCCGGCTGACTGCCTGAACGTAGTCTCCTTTGTTGAAGACGCCCAAATCGAATTCGCGGGTGGAGCGGGCTCCCCATAAACGCAGATTATTGACTGTTTCATTGTGATAACCCGGAATAGGAATATCGTAGGCCATGGCCATGATGTCGTCGTGAGTATCCACCCACTCCGAAACGGGTTGCCCCTCTTCATCTGTTCCCAGCCGTGTGGTCCCGTAAAATTTAACCGGATAGATGTAATCCGGACGGGGAATTTCCCAGGGGTTTCCTTTGCGAAGCCAGTTGTCCGCTGTTTCCACCTGAAAGCCGTTGACTATTTTCTGGTAAAAAATTCCGAATTCGTAACGAATTCCGTACCCGTAAGCTGGAACGCCTAGAGTTGCCATGGAATCCAAATAACAAGCCGCCAGCCGCCCCAGGCCGCCATTGCCCAGTCCTGCTTCGATGTCGTTTTCTTCCAGGTCCTCCAGACGAATACCCAGCTCCTTAAGGGCTATATAAAAGTCCTTTTTAAAATCCAGGTTGACCAGGTAATTGATTAAGGCTCTTCCGACCAGAAATTCCATTGAGAGGTAGTAAACCCTCTTGGGGTCCTTTTCATGGTATTTATTCTGAGTGTTAATCCAACGCTCCACCAGCCGGTCTCGTACTGTCAGCGCTACACTGTTGTATCGATCAAGTTGGGAGGAGGATTGCCAATCCCTGGCTTGTGAGTATTTGAGGTGATTCCGGATGGACTTTTTTAAGTCTTCCGAGCCGTTGTCATTTTGAGAATCTTGCGAAGGGGAGGCGGGAAATGATGTCGAGTCAAGCATACAGTTAAATAAGCTCCTGGGTTTGATGCGGATTCAATGGAATGAAGGACAAAAATCTCTTAC
Source organism: Nitrospinota bacterium (assembly GCA_029879645.1). GTDB lineage: Bacteria > Nitrospinota > Nitrospinia > Nitrospinales > Nitrospinaceae > SZUA-226. The sequence goes on along the minus strand of JAOUPX010000001.1, from coordinate 41,959 downwards.
CATAGTTTATCTGAGGAGAATAGGAATAAACAATGGAATTGTCCGATTTTAAATCAACTTTAGAACAATTTGGGTTAACCGATGACACGCAGTCCGGTTTTCTTGAATTGTTCACTCGATTTAAACAGGCTCCAATCAACCCTGTGGCCTGGGAAAACATTCGAACGCCAGAACCCTCAAGGCTTGTTCCGTATGAGGAATTGGGCGCCGCGAATGATACTCAGAAAAACTATGCTCTTTCCCGCCTGGCTGTTTGTAAACTCAATGGAGGTCTTGGAACCAGTATGGGGTGTCGGGAAGCAAAGTCCTTCATTAAAGTCAAAGATGGACATACCTTTCTTGACCTGATTATCCTGCAGTTGGCGCATTTCGAAAAATCGTATGGTGTCAATATTCCATTACTGCTGATGAACAGTTTTCATACGCATCAGGAGACATTGGCGCGGCTGCAGAATCAAAAAACCTCTGTTCACATTGATTGCTTTCAGCAGAACCGTTACCTGCGGTTGGATAAAGAGACAAACCAACCTCTGGATCCCAATATTCTGGGTGAAGATGCCTGGTATCCGCCCGGTCACGGCGATATTTTCTCATGTCTGCAAAATCAGGGACTGATGGATCGGCTCCTGGATGAGGGGAAAGAAATTTTATTTGTTTCTAATGCCGACAACCTAGGTGCGGTACCAGATCCTAAAATCGCTCACACCATGCTGGAAGAAGATATTCCTTTTATTATGGAGATGACTCCAAAAACATTGGCAGATATCAAAGGAGGTACGCTTTATGAAGATGAGAATGGCAAACTCCATCTTTTGGAGTTGGCTCAAGTACCTCAGGAATACGTGAACGCATTTTGCGGATTGGATAAGTTTACCGTTTTCAATACCAATAATATCTGGATTCATTTAAGGCATTTAAAAAAGAGGATGGAGCAGGCGCCGATGGAGCTGAGTCTGATCGTTAACGAAAAGCAAGTGTTTGGCCGGCCTGTTATTCAATTGGAAACTGCCATTGGCGGCGGGTTGGAGTGCTTTGATGGCGCCAGGGGAATAGTTGTGGGGCGCAACCGTTTTAGACCCGTTAAAAACACCAGCGACTTGATGTTGATCCAATCCGATTTGTTTGTTTTTAAAGATGGTGAAATGCTACGAAATTCTGCCTACGGCGGGAAAGAGCTACCTGTTGTTAAGTGGAATGAACCCTTTGTGGATTTAGGTGAATACAGAAAGAGAATTCCGGTTATTCCCGATATAGGGGAACTGGAATTCCTGGAAATTGAGGGTGACGTGCGGTTCGAGGGAAAAGTGTCTCTCAAAGGACGTGTGATCCTGATCGCCAAAGATAAACCCGTGATTATTCCTGCAGGGGTTTGTCTGGAGAATTATCAGATCATCCAATAGCTTCCCGTCAGTTGGATGCGGAAACCTCTTCCGCTAATTGAAGGCGTTTTTTCTGTTTTGTACGAAGACGGTAAAATGCCGTCATAATACCCATCAAGACTAATATCAGTAACGCGGCCATGAATTTTTTTGAGCCGACCTCCAACAGTGTATTCCCGAAATAACCAAAAGCGAAAGCTCTGGGGATCATTCCCAGAATATGGGCCGAAATGTAAGTGTTAAACCTCATGGTGGAAAGTCCCGCGCCGTAATTGATGACCGTTACCGGCATAATGGGTATCAGGCTGAGGAGAAATACCACTGAAAAGCTGAATTTGGTGTTGTCAATGACCCCTGCGCCCAGCTTTAGTTTTTTTATTGCATATTCATGACCCATTTTCCGGGAAAACCAGAAACCAACAGTCCCTCCCAGAGCCGCACCCAAAGAAGCAAATGTGGGGCCAAGAATCGGCCCGAATGCGAGTCCTCCCCCAATGAACAAGGCGATGGAGGGAATCAGAAATAGCGGTCGGATAATGAATATTGCGACATAAAGAATCGGACCAGCAATCCCCAGTGATAGGACATAGTTTTTGAAAGATTCAGGGGTCAGGTGGAATCCCTTACGCGTAAAATAAAACCCAAAGGTAAAACCTATTAAAATTAAGAGGACGAATTTGAAAAACTTGGGTTTTGACTCTGTGTGAGAATCAGTATTGTCAGAAATGGCGACGTTTTTCTCCATCATAATTGACCAATTTTAGGTGGGGAGTTTGAATGAAATTCGTTAATCGATTTATTCTCAGTATAAGTTATAGATATTTTTATGGAAGCAATATTTCGTTTGGCTGGGCTAATCTTAAATTATTGATAAATAAAGGAATTATAATTAATCGCCATAGGAAAAGAGATTTTGTTAGTATAGGAATATGTATTGTATTTTTATAGGAAAAAGTTTAAAAAACAGTTGACTTGTCTGACACCGTAAGTATACTGACCACCAAAAGGAATAGGCTTGGATTATCGTTTATTACAGGCTTTCCAATGAGTTCCAGCAGATTCTGTGAAGATCAGGCCTTCCATAAGAGGCTGGATAATCCATTTTCAATATAAGTAGGCAGGTTTGTTGTAGCCACCCACTCAGGAGAACGAAAGGGGCTCATGGCTATCGAACCAAAATTTCAGGGGAGTTCTATTTTTTAACTTTTTTGGGTAACGGAGGAAAACTATGAGAAAGTTAGTGCTCTTTACCATTATTACCGTTGTTGCTCTCTGTTTTGCCGCTTCCGCCTATGCTGGAACTATTAAGCCAGGTCAGAAAGCGACGTGCAACGATGCCAAATCCATTACTTTGGAAGCGGTGGGAACCTCTTCGGATGGAGATCGCGGTAATGCCAACGCTGTAATCTGGAAGTCGTCCAATGCGACCACGGTTCCCATAAGCCTGGGGCCGACGGATAATCAGGGGATTGAGGGTGACGGCCATGTGGGAATGGCTAATAAGCACAGCATGGGCCGAAAGTCGGTTACTTTGACCTCTCAGCCGGAATTCAGCCGTGGTGACTCCATTGGTGATATCAGTGGCGAAGTTCGTATCACGAATACCGGTACGATTGATATGAATGTAACCTGCGGTTAATTCTTTTTTGTTTTATAAAACCGGCCTGCGGTTTCGCAGGTCGGTTTTTTTATTGCCCCAAGAATATGAATATAAACCCCGCCAGCAGGACTCGGTAAACAATAAAAGGAAGCAGACCCACCCGGGAGACAATTGCCAGCAACCATTTGATCGACAAATACCCGATGACAAAAGCCGCCAGAAAGCCCATCAGGAATTGAAAGGGGGTAAACAGGAATTCCTGGCTGGCATCGTTGAACAAGAAAAGTGACTTATGAAGGCCCGCCGCCAAGATAATCGGGGTTCCCAGGAGAAAAGAAAAACGCGCCGCGGCGGGTTGGGAAAGATTGCTGAACAGTCCGGCCGTGATGGTAATTCCTGAACGCGAGGTTCCAGGGATTAAAGCAATGGCCTGGGCAAAACCGATCAATAGAACTTTTTTCCAGCCAAGATGAATCAATTCTTCCGAGTCGGATTCTTGGCGGGTCGACTTTCGATCCGCCACGAAAAAAACGGCGGACCAAAGTATCAGGTTCCCGGCTACAAATTGAGCGCTTCGCAGATTGTTTTCGATCCAATCTCCAAAAAGTAAACCCGCAATTCCTGCCGGAATGGTGGCAAAGATAATACTCCATGCCAAAGATCGGTAAGGGTCTTCTTTTTTATTGTTCCATAAACTTATTAGCAATTTGGAAAGGTCTTTGCGAAAATATATGACTATCGCCAATAGGGTTGCCAGGTGGAGAAGGGCATCCATGGCTAGACCTTGGTCCTCCAGACCCAATATATGAGGGACTAGAATGAGGTGGCCGGAACTGGAAACGGGGAGAAATTCGGTTAAGCCTTGAATAAGACCGAGTAGAATGGCTTGAAGAAGCTCCATAGGATTTATGAACCCAACAGGTAAAATAAAAAGGTGGAAAGTGGTTACGCTGGCTTTTGCCGCTTTCGGATTGATGGCTATTCACAACCAGCAATTGGCTGTGAATGATCCAGAGAATACCTACTTTAACAAAATTAGCCGGACTTTTCGCCTTTTATTGAATCCGCCTGAAAATGAACTTGAAGAACATTTGATCGGAAAAAATATTACCTGCAAAAACAGCCAGGCTCTTTATAATAAAGTGGCTGCAGCAACGGTGGTGATTTTTGTGGATCAGGGTTTCGGCGCAGGGGTTTTTATCGGGCCGCGCTTGATTGTCACTGCGGATCACGTGGTAGATGGGAAACGGGTTATTCTGGTTTTACCTAAAGTTACAGTGGATGGACTGGCTCATCCGGGATTGGTTTCCAAAATAGATTCCCTTATACGGGTGGACCAACTTGATCTCGCTTTTATCAAAACCAAGGAACCGTATCCACATTGGCTTCCACTCCAAACTACAAATAAAATTAAAGATGAATTGATGGTGGTCGGGCATCCCAATAGAAAGTTTTTTTCCCTTCAAAAGGCACGGGTCAAGCGTCAGGAGTTGATACGTTCCTCGGATTATATTTATTTCAAGGACAACGAAGTATTTTTCGGGAATTCGGGCGGCGCCATTGTGGATTGTGAAGGCCAACTGGCGGGTATTGTCAGCATGATGGCTAATTATCGTAATAGTCGGCAGAAACAGGGCATAGGGATTAACTCCCAGGCAATTGCGGATTTTGTCGAAAAATTGAAACTGGCTGGTTGATCCGAGCTGTTCGCGATTTTTAGATATATTTGCCGGGAATTATAATTTATGCTATGTTTATCGGTTCGGATGGAAATCGTTATATTTAAAGGACTTTTGCTTAGCAACAATATGTCATTGGGGGCTTTGGTGATGATTCTAATCGGAATGAAAGCCGCCAATAAAGGTTTTAAGGAATGAAAGAATTTTCAAGAATTAGTCGTTTGCCGCCTTACGTGTTCGATATTGTAGGCCAGTTGAAATTACAGGCCCGGCGCAGGGGAGAGGATATAATCGATTTTGGTATGGGAAATCCCGATTTGCCGACCCCGAAACACATTGTTGAAAAATTATGTGAAGCGGCCACCAAAAGTCCCAATCACCGGTATTCCCAATCCAAAGGAATTCCCAAGCTTCGTTTGGCCATTACCGATTGGTATCGACGCAACTATCAGGTTGATCTGGATCCGGAAACAGAGGCTATCGCCACGATTGGTTCCAAAGAGGGTATTTCTCATCTGGCGCTGGCTATTACAACTCCCGGTGATTCTGTTCTTGTTCCGACGCCGACCTATCCGATCCATACGTATGCCTTTATTTTATCAAACGGCGATGTGATCGGCGTCCCCATGCAAAAGGATACCGATTTTTTTGAAGCTCTGCTCCAGGCTTATAAACAGAACTGGCCCCGGCCCAAAGCGCTGATTATTAATTTTCCACACAACCCGACCACCCAGGTGGTTGATCTGGAATTTTTTGAAAAGGTAGTCGCTTTCGCGCAGGAGCACGATTTGATTGTCATTCACGATTTCGCCTATGCCGATCTCGTGTTCGACGGTTATAAGGCGCCCAGTATGCTTCAGGTAAAAGGCGCCAAGGAAGTTGGTGTGGAATGTTTCACCCTGTCCAAAAGTTACAGTATGCCCGGCTGGCGGGTGGGATTTATGGTAGGCAACCGTGATATTATTCACGCCCTGGCCCGGATGAAGAGCTATCAGGATTACGGGATGTTTCAGCCCATCCAGATTGCCGCCATCATTGCCTTGAATGGTCCGCGGGATTGTGTGGATGAAATTTGCGAGACCTACAGAAAAAGGCGTGATGTCCTGTGCGAAGGGTTGAATCGAGTGGGCTGGAAGGTGGATGTTCCGAAAGCTACCATGTTTGTCTGGGCTGAAATTCCCGATCAATTTAAAAGCATGGGATCTTTGGAGTTTTCTAAACTTCTGTTGGATAAATCCAAGGTTGCTGTTTCGCCTGGAATTGGATTCGGCGAAGGCGGGGACCATTTTGTGCGCATTTCCCTTATAGAAAACGAACATCGGATTCGTCAGGCGGTTCAGGGAATCAGGGAAATTTTTTAACTCAATAATTGAATTTATGAAATCTGTCAAAATAGGTCTGATCGGGTTCGGCACCATCGGTTGCGGGGTGGTCAGAATTCTTCAAGACAATCAAAAGATTATTCAAGACCGGCTGGGAGCCTCTGTTGAGGTGATTAAAATTGCCGATCTCGATATAACCACCGATCGGGGGGTAAAGGTAGGACCCGGTCTGTTGACTACAGATGCCAACGAGATTTTGGATAATCCGGATGTTGATATTGTAGTGGAGTTGATCGGCGGGTATGAGCCGGCACGTTCGTTCATACTGAAAGCGCTTCAAAATAAAAAGCATGTCGTGACTGCCAACAAGGCTCTGTTGGCGAAGCATGGCGATGAGGTATTTGCCGCCGCCGAAAAAAATAATGTGGCTATCGGGTTTGAAGCCTCCGTCGGCGGAGCCATTCCCATTATCCGTTCCATCAAGGAAGCGTTTGTCGCCAACCGTATTCTGGCGATTGAGGGCATCATGAACGGTACCGCCAATTACATTCTAAGTAAAATGTCCGACGGCAACCATGCCTTTAATACGGTTTTAAAAGAGGCTCAGGATAAAGGTTACGCAGAGGCTGATCCCACCTTCGATATTGAAGGAATCGACTCCGCCCATAAAATAGCAGTATTAACACGCTTGGCATATGGCACCCCGGTCAACTTTGATGATATCTATGTGCAGGGAATCTCGGATATTTCATCGTTGGATATCAAGTGCGCCCACGAATTCGGCTACCGCATTAAACTGCTGGCTATTTCCAAGTTTGACGGAAAAGCGATCGATGTCCGAGTCCATCCCGCTATGATTCCCGAATCCAAGCCTATGGCCAATGTGAACGGAGTTTTGAATGCGATCATGGTCTGTGATGATTTGATGGAGGAAAACATTCTGGTGGGGCATGGCGCCGGATCGTTGCCCACCGGTAGTGCAGTCATGGCGGATGTCGTAGAGATTGCCCGCAATGTTATTTCCGGGGCCAAGAACCGAGTGCCGCCGCAATCATTTCAGAATGCCAGTGTTAAAAATATTCCTCTCAAGGATATGGCTGAAGTGGAGGGAGAATATTTCCTGCGATTCTGGGTGCTGGATAAACCCGGTGTGTTATCCAGGATTTCCGGCATTCTGGGTAATCATGACATCAGTATCGAATCTGTGATTCAGAGGGTCAAGGACGACAACGGCCAGGGGGTACCATTGGTGATGATGACTCATGACGCCAAGGAGAAAAATATTCAGGCGGCTCTAAAAGAAATTAATGATATGAAAGAAGTTTTTGAGAAAACCGTTTTAATTCGAGTGGAAAAATAGAGATGAAATTTCAAGCGTGGTTTCAGTGTGTCAACGGGTGTTCAGGCCGGTATCCTTTGAATCAAATCATCTACCGGTGTCCCGATTGCGACAGCCTGCTGGAAGTTACCCACGACATGGAGCAATTGAAAAAACGTTCCGCCACCGAATGGAATGACTTGTTTGATGAGCGCTACCGCAAAAATGAGTGGCCTTACGGAAGTTCAGTCTGGGGAAAAAAGGAGTTGGTCTGTCCCGCGGTCGAAAATGAAAACATCGTTTCTACTTATGAAGGTGGAACCAATTTATTCTGGGCCGAACGGCTGGGCAAACAGGTGGGATTGAATGATTTGTGGATCAAGCAGTGCGGCATGGCGCATACCGGATCCTTCAAGGATCTGGGGATGACTGTATTGGTGTCCATGGTCAAACAGATGCGCTCAGAAGGCAAGAATATAAAAGCCGTAGCTTGCGCTTCAACAGGTGATACTTCCGCCGCCCTGGCCGCTTATTGTGCCGTCGCCGATATTCCGGCCATCGTTTTTCTGCCAAAAAATAAAGTATCGCTCACCCAGTTAATCCAACCGATCACACACGGAGTGCTCACGCTTTCATTGGATACAGACTTTGACGGTTGTATGAAGGCCGTCCAGGCCCTGTGTGCGGAAGATGAGATTTATCTGGCTAATTCAATGAACTCTTTGCGTATCGAGGGCCAAAAGACCATCAGTTTCGAACTGATTCATCAGTTTGATGGTGAAGTGCCGGAGTTTATTATTGTTCCGGGGGGCAACCTTGGGAATGTCAGCGCTTTCGGCAAGGGATTCAAAATGATGTATGAGTTGGGTCTTATTAAGAAACTGCCCAGGCTGGTGTGTGCTCAGGCGGAACGTGCCAATCCCCTGTACTTGAGCTATCAGAACGGTTTTAAAGAGTTTCATTCCGTTCAGGCTCGGACAACCCAGGCCAGTGCGATCCAAATCGGCGATCCCGTAAGTGTCAATAAAGCCATTCGCGCCTTGAAGGAATTTGACGGCATCGTTGAACAGGCGACCGAGGATGAGCTGGCCAATGCCGTAGGACGTGCCAATCGAACGGGTCTTTTATGTTGCCCGCATACAGGGGTGGCGCTTGCGGCTATGGAAAAACTGGTTGCCAAAGGTGTGATTAAACCCAAGGACCGGGTTATTGTCATTTCCACGGCCAACGGATTGAAATTCACGGATTTTCTTTTGAAGTATCACGCCGATGAACTGGAGGATGTGAAATCTCAAAACCTGTTCCAGCCAGTGGAATTGCCAGCCGACCACGACTTGATCCGCAAAACAATCCATGAGAAATTGAGTGAACGCATTCCCTCTTAATACCTGGCGCATCAATGAATCTTTAGAGCCTTCAAATTCATAAAAGGGAATAGTTCAGTTGTAATCGTGCAACCCCATTTGAAATTAGGATTAAAGCAATGACAGACGATGTAAAAAAAGTAGCCATTATCGGTTCCGGTCCGGCAGGACACACCGCCGCCATTTACGCGGCGCGGGCCAATCTTCAACCGTTCATGTATGAAGGCTATGTGGTCGGCGGATCCGCCGGTGGACAGTTGACCACCACCACCGATGTTGAAAATTATCCTGGATTTCCGGAAGGGGTCAGCGGGCCGGAACTCATGCAGTTGTTCCGCAAACAATCCGAGCGATTCGGCACCGAAATGGTCGGCGAAGATGTACATGAAGTGGATTTCAGCAAACGCCCGTTTACCATTAAAGGCGACAAAACGGAAATCAAGGCGCATTCGGTCATCATCTCCACTGGAGCGACCGCCAAGCGGATGCACGTGCCCAGTGAAGAGAAATTATGGAATCAGGGAATGTCCGCCTGCGCTGTATGCGATGGTGCGCTTCCTTTTTTCAGAAACCATCCGCTTATGGTGATCGGGGGAGGCGATACCGCAGTAGAGGAAGCCACCTACCTCACCAAGTTCGGAAGCATCGTTTACCTGGTGCATCGCCGTGACGAGTTGCGTGCCTCAAAGATCATGCAGAAACGCGCTCTGGAAAATAAAAAAATTGAAATTATCTGGGATTCGGTGCTGGAAGATGCGGTGGGTGACCAGTTTGTGACCGGCGCGAGGATCAAGAACATCAAGACCAATGAAGTGAAAGAACTGGAACTCGCGGGCATCTTTTATGCTATCGGCCATGTGCCCAACACCCAACCCTTCAAAGGCCAGTTGGATATGGATGAAACCGGTTACCTCATCGTAAAGCCGGGGAGCCAGCAGACTAATATTGAAGGTGTGTTTGCCGCCGGGGACGTGCACGATCACAAGTATCGGCAGGCCATCACCGCCGCTGGAGCCGGTTGCGCCGCCGCTCTCGAAGCCGAACGCTGGCTCGGCGAGCAGGGTATCGCTTAATCTAACTTACATCTAAGAAATTTCCACCAGTCTTTGGTGTAATGGATAATACAGGGCTTTTTTGATGGTGCGTGTTTCGCCTCGAAGGCTGATTAGTTTTGCATACGTTTCCAGTTGTTCACGGTAGCGTTCCTTTTCACCGTCAAAGAATTTCTCAATATCCCCGCCTTTGTGTTCACCTGTTTTGTAATCGATGATCCAGCGTACATTTTCTTCGTCCACATAGGTGCGGTCCACGATTTTGGTTTTAAAATTACGGCCCTCTCTATAGGTGAGGGCGATTTCCGATTCTTCATTCTCATATCGCTTTAAGATTTTCCTGCCGGCTTCATCCTTGATGATATTCTTCAATGCGCGTAAACCCTTGTCCGTCGTTTCTTTTAATTCTCTTGGAGACAATCCTTCTCCCAGTAAAGCGGCCTCGAAAGCCTGTTTCATCTTGTTTATGCGTACGTCGTTCCACCGTTCCAGACCGTCTTTGACAATCGCTTCGAAGCACCGGTGTAAAACGTTGCCCAGACATCGGGCTTTATTTCCCGCCCACTCAAATGGGATGCTTTCTTTGTCCACTTCTTCCGGTTGAATATCCATGGCGGGTTCGGTGGTCAAAGTGTGAAGCGCCGTTGGAGTGTTAAATGATAATGGCAAACGTTTAATGTAATGCTCATCCTCTGTCGGGGTTGTTTTTGTTTCCTGAGGTTCCTGAAGACTCTCATGTGCTTCTGTCCATTGGTGTCCGATGAAATCCCAGAGGTGGTCCAGCATAGAGTTTTTTTCAGGACTGAGTCCATCTTTTCGCTCTTTAACATGGCCGAACAAGTGGCACTGTTTTTTGGTGCGTGTGGTCGCGACGTACAGAAGACGCCGGGTTTCGTAGCGGCTCCGTTCCTGATCCATTTGCCTCAAAAATTGATGAACATCGGAAGTTTCCTCTCCAGCCTCAGGTATTGGGGCGAACAGCAGGTTGTCTCCGTGCGTGAGCCAGTTAATGAGCTGATTCTCGTCTGCTTTTGGAGGCCGTCCCAATCCCGGTAAAAGAACAAAGTCGAATTCCAATCCCTTGGCCTTATGGATCGTCATGATTTGTACCGCATGGCCTTCCCCGGTAGAAGGATTCGCGTACAGATTGTTTAGTATGGTCTCAAAATTGTGCAGATTGTCGAAGTCTCCGCCGTCCAGCACCTCGCTGACTTTGTCAAAGAAAACCTGGACGTCCTTGGCCATGTGAACATCGATACAGGCGGGACCGCCGAGGGCGATCCAGCATCCTTCCAGAAGACTGCGGAAATTGGCCGCAGGAAAAAGTTCCATCGCCGGTTTAAGAGTAAGGATCAAACGTCCGGCACGTTTTTGTCCATCCTCACTCAATTGCTTAAACCGCTCAGGATCCATTAATAGATCCCAGACCGGAGTCCTCGCGTCCAGCCGGCAGAGGCGATGCAGATCTTGCAGGGACAAACCGCACCAGGGTGCGCGCAGGATGGAAAGCCAGGACACGCGATCCATAGGCGAAATCAGTGCTCGCATCAGGGCCAGCAAATCCAGAATGGCCGGACGGGAGGTGAGGGGATCAATTTCTTCGGCACGGAACTGGATCGCGGCTTCTTGAAGTTGCTGGACAATCTGGAGTAAATGCGTTCTGGCTCGAACGAGTATGGCCATAGAGTTTTCGGGATGGTGCTCCAGGATATCCTGAATCACCTCAACCAATCGGTGAGCCTCTTCATCGGTTTTGGAGTCGGTAACCGGGTGAATCATTACTCCTGGAGAAAGGCCGGCCTCCCGGATAGATGAACATTGGGTGTAGGAGATGGCTCCGCGGTCCGGGTCATCGGATTCTGGAAGAATTTCCTTAAAGCATTGGTTGACCCAATCGACCACATACTGCTGTGATCGAAAATTGGTGATCAATTGGAGTGGGACCAGGGGCAGGGGACCCAATCCAGACTCCCGGGACTGCACGAACAAAGCCACCTCAGCGTCCCGGAAGCGGTAAATCGATTGCATGGGATCTCCCACCAGAAACAGCGAGTTTCCCTGGCCGGGTATCCATTCACCGGTCAATAACCTTAACAGCGCTATCTGCTTGAATGAAGTGTCCTGAAATTCATCAACCAGGATGTGCTGGAGGGAGGCATCCAGTTTCAGAAGGAGATCGCTGGGATTCTTCTCCTGTTCCAGTGCTTTCTTGGAGGCGAGGGCGATCTCTGAAAAATCAATTTTACCCTCTTCGGCGAAAACCCGCTGAAGGATTGTATTGATTTCGGGAAGCAGGGTAATCATGTTTTCCAGAAATTCCCACTCCTCGTCACTCAGGCGTGGATGGGGAAGGATTCGGACCACACCCAGCAGATTCACCAGGTCAGGATGATCCCGCAGGCGCTCTAGAACGCCCAGCATTTGTTCCTTCATCTCCCGGGCGGTTTCGTTTTTGTCAGCCGGAAATCCAATGGCTTTATCTACCTTTTTTCTGGCCTTGGGATTCTTGTCGCTGGTCAAAAGCAAAGATGTGAATGCTTTCCACTGATCCAGCTGACTGACCACAGGCTCTGGGAAATTTTGAATAGTTTCCAGGCAGGCGAGATTGTGATCCGGATTCGTGGGCGCGATGTTAGCGCCACTGTAACGAAGCAGAGGAAAAAGAATATCACGCAGAGTGGCGGGCAGGGTGGTGTGGCATTCCCGGAGAACGGATTCGACAAGTTCGCCGAGAATGCGTTCCTGATCTTTTCGGGAGCGGTACTCATCGGCGTTCTCAAAAAAAGAGATCATCCACTGATCCCTCTTGTTGAGCAGTTGCACCATCCGATCCAAAAACCGCGATTTGGAATTATCGAGCCGTTTGAGAATGGACCGTACGGCTTTCCCTCTTTCTGAATCTTCTTCGACCAGAGCCAGTACCTCGTGAGCGGTCAGTCGATACAGGTCGCGAGGGTCCTCTTGTATTTCCAGTAATGATCCCATACCGGAAAGAAGGGGAGTTTGCCGGGTCAGAGATGCGCAGAAGGAATCGATGGTCAGGATTTTCAGCCGCAGCGGATTCTCCAGAAGGCGCCAGCCCTGGCGGTCGTTATTCTGGAGGGCCTGGTTGGCAATCTCCCAAGTTGTTTTAGCATGCTCTTCCTCTGGAGGCGTTGTATCCCTGGCACGGAGGAGGGCTTCCAGGACGCGGCGCTTCATTTCTCCTGCGGCTTTGCGGGTAAAGGTCATGGCCAGAATCTGCTCTGGTCTTTGGACGTGGGCTAATAGTTTCAGGTAACGCTGAATGAGTAATTCGGTTTTCCCTGAGCCCGCAGGTGCCTGGACAATAAAGGAGCGCCCGATATCCAGCGCTTCCTTCCTCGCCTCGGCGTCATTGATGGGGAGCGTCATTCGTCTTCTCCCTCAAAACGGCTCAGGAGTTCCGTTCTTCGGCAAAGGGTTTTCTGATCGCACAGCTTGCAGGTATCGTTTTCGTTGAGGGGATCGACCTTTAAAATTCCTTCCAGAAATTCCTCCGCGGTCCGGTCCAATCGGCTTTTCCAGTAATCCTTTAATTCATCCCAGTGATTAATGTCCGGGCACTTTTTATTGATATTTATATCCACTCCGGGAATGATCACATTTTCCTGACTCAAACCCAGGTAGGTGGATTTACGTTTGTTGATCACGGCAAAAGCCAGCGCGTCAGCAGGCAAGGTCAATGAGTATAGTGGCAGTTGTGGCTCCTCGATACGCTCCCCAAACCATTTTTTAAGATTCTGATTAGTTCCCGTTTTGTAATCAATTATGGTCAGTTCTCCATTCCTGGATTCATCGATGCGATCAACAAAAAGGTTCAATTGAAGACCCTTTAAGTTTAAGGTTGCCTTGGTCTCCAATTTCGAAATATTAAATTCCGGCCTCTGTCTTTCCAGTTCCATCCAATCCCGCATAAGGTTTGCAAGACGCTCTTTCTCAAGATCAAAAAAAGATTGCTGGCCGTAGATGTCTATTTTGCTGATTTCAAGGCCCTGGGCCACGCTCTCCCTGATTTGCTGGTCCAGACTGTTTGATTCATACAGTTCATGCAGGCGCTCGCTGGTTTGAACCTTTTTCCAGAATAATTCGAGAATATTATGAACCAGGCTCCCGCGTGCCCGTTCATCCATATCCAATTCGGGAAATTCCTTGTGCTCGGAGTTTAACCGGTGAACGGCAAAAGCCTGAAACGGACATACTGCCTGATGTTTAATGATTTTCGTTCCGCCACGTATGGTGGTGATCTCGTCTTGGGCTACCGGGACGGCATTGAAGTCGTGTAGAGATTCCAGTGAAACAGAAAATTCCGGGTGATCCCCAAGCCGCGATGAGTTTTCGTTGTGGATGGCATGAGGTTTGGTGACCAGGCCGGAGATCAGGGGGCTCGGTACCATTTCGCTTTCTCCCTGCCAGGCCGGGTAACTGAAAATCATGTGTTTGCAAGAATGTGACAAGCGGTACAGAGTCTGCTCGGTAAATGCCAATTCCCGCTCCGCCGTGGAATGGGGAAGCTGGTATGGCTTCTGGTGAGTAAGGAAAGGAAGGAAAGGATTGGGCCGGGGGACCGGCGGCAGGGTTTCTGCGTGGCACCCCATGATCCACAGATGATCGAATTCCATGCCAGCCGATTCCAGAAGACCGATGACCTGAATCGGTTCTTCATGTGTCTGCGGTTGAAATAATGTTTCTCCTACGATGTGCGTGAGGTGGGACACTGCCTGGTGGCGATTGATCCGGTTTAATACCCGGTCCAGAGAAGCTAAATCATTCAGGCTGGATTTCCAGGATTCAAGCGCCTGAACCTGATGGCCGGATAGGGTGCCGCTTCCCGCAGGCCATTCGAGTTCTTTAAGTAGATTGGAGATTTTCTGAGCCCATTGGCTGGGAAAATCAAAATTGGTTTCATCGACCCATTTAATGATACTTTCCAATAATCCTTCCAGAAAAGGCCCGCGCATTTTATCCTCAGTGGTCAACGCTTGCGGAAGATAGACGTGCGTCATTCCTTTTCCTCGAAGGCCCCAATCCAGTTCGCGGCGGAATATGATTTCCTCCTCCCGACATTTCAGAAAAGGGGATGTGATCAATGTGGAAAAAGTTATTAGAGGAATTCTTTTGCTCCTCTGTGATAGCAAAAGTAACGCAGAGTGGATCATCGGCTCGTGCGACAGGGGTGTTCCTAGTGAAATATTGAAAGGCAGGGGGGTCTCTACCCACGGATACACACTGGCTGGCGCAAGCTCGGCCTTAAATTCCCGCTCCAAAAGTCCCCGGTAGCTTTCCAGTTGCGGAACGACGATGCCGATGGTTTTACCTTCCTGGTATATCGACCGTATCCATCGGGCACATTGCGTGGCTTCTTCGTTGGCGTCCTCGTATTTTTGAACGTCCGCCTGTTTTTGGAGGAGTACATCCTCAAGTTGGTCTGGTATCAGGGTTGATGGCTCAAAAGGCATGAAGCCTATCTTCACGTTTTTACTTTGGAGCAGGTCCAGCCAGTCACGCAATTGCGGTGTGATTTCATCGAAGCCGTGAAAAAGAATTTCTCCCGGCAACGGGATATGACCCTGTTTCATACGTTTAGACACGGCATCCATGAGCTCAGAGGGGTCCAGGGCTCCCCACTCGTGGAGTTGTTTTTGGTAGCGCGACATCCATTTTCTGAATGTTTGAGTTTCCTTGGTATAGTTTCTAAATCCGGCGGGGTCCTCCGGCAACCGGTACTTCCGGATAAGCTGGTAGGCCTCTGAGGCATGGGAAGCCGCACCTTGGATATGTAATAAGTTTACAGAATTGATTGAAGGATCTTCGCGGATGATTTTCTGCCAGAGGTGACGGGATTGCAAATCTGTCAGGATATATTGGTCGGACCAGGATTGTAGCCAGGCTTGGCGGAGCCACTCATCCAATGAACAAATGGCCGGTTTTTCCCAAACCTGGAGTTCTTCAAGAGCTTGTTGCCGGCTGTAATGAAATAACAGCCAGCGAGCCAGGCGTGAATTGACTGTCAGTGTCAGGCTATCGACCATGTGCGGTCAACGGAGAGTGAGAATTGATGAGGGTATCAGCAAAATGTCAGGGAGTCGCTTGAACCCAGACTTCGCCCTTGGTGGTGGTTTCGCGTTTCCATATGGGCGTGGTGCGTTTAAGTTCTGCAATGGCCCATTCGCATGCCTTGAACGTTTCCTGACGATGTTCGCCGCAGGCGATGATCAACACGATATTTTCACCGATATCGATGTGACCGATGCGGTGAATGATGCTCATGTCGATGATTCCGAAATCCTTGATAGCACGTTCGCGGATTTCGCCGAGCTTTTTTTCCGCCATTTGGGGATAATGCTCGAAGTTGAGCTCTGAAATATTTTCACCCTTATTCAACTCCCGACCGGTTCCCAGGAAGGTGGTGATGCCGCCGATATTGCGCGACGATTTTTTCATGAACTCTATTTCATCGGTTACGGAGAAATCTTCCCGTTGAATTCTGACTTTGGATTCCAGCGCAGTGCTCATAACTATTTCCTTATCACATTCCCCCGGAGAAGGGCGGAAGCAGGGCGATTTCGTCGCCGTCCTTGACCACCGTGTCCAGCGGAACCACGTCGTAGTTAACAGAGATCATTACTTTTTTTTCACGGACCATGTCGCCGAGTTGCGGGACGGACTGCCGGATCAAATCGCTCAATTGTTCAAGAGTGGTTCCTTCACTGATATCGAATTGATCTTCATCTTTTCCGGCCATCTGTTTCAGATTGGCGAAGTATTTCACAGTAATCATAATGCTCACGCTCCACCAATCTCCTGCGAAAAGGTGCCGGATTTACCGCCGGCTTTATAGGTCAAACCGATCTGATTGAAGAACATTCCTTTGTCGACCGCTTTGCACATATCATAAATGGTGAGTGCGGCAACGGAAACCGCGGTGAGCGCTTCCATTTCCACCCCCGTTTTTCCGGTGACCTTGACAGTGGCGGTAATTTTAATGGAACACAGGCCGGATGTTGCATCGGGATCAAATTGTTCCTCGAAGCTGATATCCACTCCATTCAGTGACAGGGGATGGCACATCGGGATGACATCCGAGGTCTTTTTAGCGGCCATGATGCCCGCCACCTGAGCTACAGCCAGCACGTCGCCTTTCTTGATCTGGCCTTCCTCGATCAGGCGCAGGGTTTCCGGTTGCATATAGACCGTGCCCTGGGCGGTTGCAACGCGCTCGGTGACCGTCTTGTCGGACACGTCCACCATCCTGGCCCGACCTTCTTCGTTGAAATGTGTCAATGGATTTGTCATGGCACTATCTTACAACAACTGGGTTTTGAGTCAAGCACATCCAAAAGTAATGGAAATAGTTAAAAAAGAAAGGGTTGCGGAAGTTTACCACTTGTAGACTTCGTATTTCGCGAAGTGCCCTGAAGGATCCAGATAAACCTTTAGCCATTCTGCCTGGATTCCCATGATATCCCTACGGGCCGGACCGAGATAAAAGATCAGAGTAGGTTGATTCGAGTTGTTGGGTGCGGAATGATTCGAACTATCGCTGAATAGTCCCAGAAGTTTTATGATTTCGTTTTTGGACCTTCCTGGCAGAATATTATCAATCACGTCCCCAAGCATTTTTTGCCGATTGGTGATGCCATCCCTGACAAGGATGGAATCGTCCGCTATCCATAAATCGGAATCGAATGGCTGGGAATGGGAGCCATTGGGCAAAAATGTGGGCATAAAGGGGGAGCATACATACAGGAATAGTATGGTCACCGAAATAGTGGGCCCGATAACAACGGGAGAACTTAAATCCTTATTTTTCCGTTTGGCTATGATCCAAGCGATTAGAGAATACGATCCAAAGATAATAATGAGAGCAGGGAATAATAAGGAGAGGGATAGGGCGTAGACCTTGGATACGGGTTGGAACCAGCTTTGATAGGGCCATAAGGTTTCATAAAAACCAAATGCCAGAAATAGTGTCGTCAGCCCAGAAGTGATCCAGGCGACTTTTAAGAATTTATTTTTTGGAAGGGGGTTCATAGAGGCCGATGAGGTTCCCGTCCGGGTCTGAAAAGGTTGCAGTTTTACCATAAGAGAATATTGATAACTCATTGATAATATTGATATTATTTTCTTTTAATTGTGAGATGGATTTTTCAATGGGTTGAGCCAACAGCCAAACCATCGCTCCATTGGGATTCGGTCCTTCGGGATTTGGAGGCATGGAGTTTACTTGGCGCAGGGCCAGTCGTTGATCCCCAATGGCGAACTCTATCCATTCCTCATTTTGAACCAAGACCTGAAGGCCCAGAATATCCCGGTAAAACCTGATCGCCCGTTCAAGGTTTTCTGTGCAATAGTGAATGAAAGCTATTTTTTGGAACACGGTTCAGGACATCCTCATTTTTGGTAAGTCAATCGGGCTGAAAGCAAATATCGTATACTATTAATCCGAATAATTCCATGAGGGTTGCCGGTTGTCCGATTCTGTGTCTGAAAAAGATTTAATTGTTGTGTTGCACGGTATTGCCCGTACCTGGCGTTCGATGAACTCCCTGGCGAATTTTCTAAGAAGTCAGGGTTATCCATTACTCAATGTGGGCTATCCTTCGACGCGTATTCATCTGGAATCACTGATTGACCACATTCAGCACCAGGTGACGGATTTCAATCGGGACCATCATCGGAAAATTCATTTTATAGGGTATTCACTTGGGGGCCTTCTGGCCCGCGGGGTGATCCATCGTTATCGCCCGCCCAACCTCGGTCGGGTAGTGCAATTGGCACCCCCCAACCAGGGAAGCGAGGTGGCGGATTTCTGGAAAAACAATTTTTTGTTTAAATGGATTTTCGGTCCAGCGGGTCAGGACTTGGGCGCAGAAGAAAAAAGCTTTGCACGCATTCTGGGACCGGTTGATTATGAATTAGGTGTTATTGCAGGTAACCGGAGTTGGGATCCTATTTCCTCGGCGATGATCAAGGGCCCCAACGACGGCAAGGTCTCGGTGGAAAGTACCAAAGTTGCGGGTTTGACGGATCATATTACCATTGCCGCCACCCACACATTCATTATTTATAACCGGGAAGCCTGGAATCAGACCGTCCAATTTCTTGAGTGCGGAAAATTTAACCGGAACTCAACCTCATGAGCCAGAATCAACGCATCGGATTACTCCTGGCAATCAGTGCTATTGCGATTACGGCCACGTTATTTGTTTCTCCGATAGCGCAGGACCCAAACTATCATAATCTGGCCGATAGGCGGGTGATGGGTGGTATCCCAAATTTTTTTGATGTGGCCTCCAACTTGGCCTTCCTGCTGGTGGGTGTGTTGGGATTGGGGCGTCTCGCCCAAATAAGCGGAGATCGCTCCCGACTTGTTGAAAAACTGGAAGCTTTCCCTTTGGCGGTGGCGTTTGCCGGGACCTGTTTGATCTTTGCGGGTTCGGCCTACTACCACTGGGCGCCTTCCAACGAAACCCTGGTGTGGGACCGGCTACCGATGACCCTTGCGTTTATGGGTATCTTCTCTATGATTCTGGCAGAGAGAATCCATGTTAAAGCCGGTGTCGCTCTGTTGATTCCCTTATTGATGGTGGGGGTGGCCAGTGTGGCTTACTGGCATATGACCGAACAATCGGGGCAGGGCGATCTGCGGCCTTATGCCCTGGTACAATTTTTACCGGTATTACTGATACCGGTTATTCTCTGGTTATTTCCGGCGCGATACAGCGGGAGCCACTATCTTTTGGAAATGATAGGCTGGTATCTTGCCGCCAAGGTGTTTGAGTTCATGGATGCGGCTATTTGGGGATGGACAGGAGGATGGATTGCCGGGCATTCACTCAAACATTGCGTTGCCGCCTGGGGCATTTATGCGCTGGTGCGTTATTTAAAACATCGACAGGCGATCCAGATTGAATCTCCTAAGCCGGCGAATTAATCCCTGTGAGCATCCACCAGTTCCTGGGTCGATACATAGTCAATTTTCCCGGTGCCGAGGAGGGGGATATGTTCTACATGGATGATCGTTTTCGGCAAGCCCAGTTCCGACAGACCCTGATTGCGAACGTATTCAATAATTTCCTGCCGTTGCGCTTCCTTATTTTCGGTCACCAATATCAACTGCTCGCCTTTTTTTTCGTCAGGGATGGCCACAACGGCATGGGTGTGATCCGGCCATAATTTTGATAAAAAGTCCTCGACGGCGGTCAGGGAGATCATTTCCCCTCCGACCTTGGCAAACCGTTTGGCCCGTCCTTTGATGGTGATATAGCCTTCGTCGTCGATGTCTACAATATCCCCCGTGTCATACCATCCGTCTTCCGGAGGGACCAGCTTGCCCGGCATAATACTCAACAGATAACCCAGCATAATATTGGGGCCGGAAACAATTAGTCTTCCGCCATCTTTAATTCCAGGCACTTCCTGGAGTCGATATTGAATTCCCGGTACGAGACGGCCCACGGTTCCCGGTTTATTCTGCATCGGGGTGTTAAGCGCCAGAATGGGGGCGGTTTCCGTAGCTCCATAACCCTCGAAGATACGGACTCCAAACTTTTCTGCCCATATTTTGCGTGTCTCTTCCTTGAGTTTCTCGGCCCCGGCAAAAACATAACGCAGGCTGTAAAAATCGTAGGGATGTCCGTAATGCGCATAACCGGAGAGAAACGTATCTGTGCCAAACATAATGGTGGCGTTGGCATCGTAGGAGAGCTCTGGAATGATTCGGTAGTGCAATGGTGATGGGTAGAAGAAAACCTTGGCCCCTGAAAGCATGGGGAGCAGAGTGCCACCGGTCAATCCAAATGAGTGAAATACCGGCAGAGCATTGAACACCACGTCATTTGGTCCGAAATCAATGCGAGCCCCCGTCTGATGCCGGTTAGCCAGAATATTGGCATGACTCAGGACGACTCCTTTAGGTGTTCCCTCGGAACCGGAAGTGAACAGGACAACCGCCGGGGAATCGGTGTCATCGTTATCGCATATGCGATGGTAGTACGATTGAGGTAAGAAACCGCCAAGAAAACCGGCCGCCTTGTCCAGCAGGCTTATTGATTTGGCGAAATCCTCCAGGTAGATCAGTCGGACTCCGGCTTCCTCCATCGCCTGAGCTGTTTCTTCGAGGTTAGCGGTTTCAACGAACTTGCGGGAGGTGAAAACGATTTTGATACCCGCTATTTCACAGGCCGACAAAAGATTTCGTTTGCCGACGGAAAAATTCAACATGGCGGGAACTCTGGCATAGGCCTGCAAGGCAAAAAACATGACCACGGTACTGACCATGTTGGGGAGCAGAACTCCTACATATTCTCCTGGCTGAGTCATCTTTGAAACGGGTTTTCCCAAAATAAAACATTTGGTGATGAGGTGATCGTAGGTGACGGGATCCCTTTGGATATCTTCGGCAATGACGTGGCCGGCTCCGTGTGTGGCTTTAGCATCCAACAGGGATTGGAACAGGGTTTGCCGGAAATTGCTGGCCTGGAACATCATCAGAGTCATCATGTCATAAAGCTGGGACCCGGCCATGCTCCTGCGGGCGCCGCCTTTGATGTGGTCCGGGATATTAAATTTTTGTGGTTCCAGAACGGTGAGAGTGATTTTGGGAAACCAGCGGGTGCGAATGTTTCCTTTCAGCCGAGAGAAGGGAGTGTATTGGGCGCCATCAATTCGGATCGGAACAATATGGGCGCCGGATTTGTCCGCGATCATGCCGGACCCTTCATAAACTTTCATCAGGGACCCGGTAACGGTGATCCGGCCTTCCGGAAAAATGACCACATGGTTCTTATCTCTGATGGATTCAATGAGGGATTTAGCCGCCATCGGGTTGGTCGGGTCCAGCGGGAAGGTTTCCATTAAATTCAAGAAGGGTTTGACCAGCCAGTGTTGAGCAACTTTGGTATTGATGGCAAAAGTCAGCTTGGACGGAATATAGGTAGCGATCAATGCCGCATCCAGATAGGACAAATGATTGGCGATGATGATTACTTTTTCCTTTTGAACGTTCTTGAAGTTTTCAAGGCCTTTCACTTCCACCTTGTAAAGAGCATTGAACACCCAGAAGAGGATGGATTTGAGCAGGGCCGCCGGAAGAAGCTGGCAAGTATATATTGCGACAGCGGTGTTGAGGATTGCCACCGCCAGAAAGACCTGGTTGACGTCAAAGCCCAGAGTCAGCATGAGCATGGTGCCAACGGCGGATATCACCATAAAAAGCGCATTTAAGATGTTATTGCTGGCAATAGTCCGGGAACGGTGGGCGGTTTCGCTTCTCGACTGGATGATGGCATACAAAGGAACTATATATACACCGCTGGAAATGCTGATCATAAACATGTCGCCCAGAATACGCCAGCTTGACCAATGAGAAAGAAAGGCACCCGCTCCGATCAGTTCCTCACCGGCGTTAATAAAACTGTGCTGACTGGCGAAATAAAGATCCACGGTGAACAGGGTGACCCCGATGATCCCCAAAGGAACAAAAGTGGCCTCCACTTCCCCCTTCAGCATTTGGTTGCACAGCAGAGATCCGATTCCGATTCCAATAGTAAACACGGATAAGAACAGAGTTACGAGCTGCTCGTTCCCACCGATGATGTCTTTGGCATACGTTGGGAATTGCGCAAGAAAAGTAGCGCCTACCAGCCAAAACCATGAGATACCGAGAATGGAGAGAAAAATTTCCCGGTTCTGCCTGGCGTGGGAGATGATGACCCAGGTTTCCTTGAGAAAATTGTAATCCACCCGTAGTTCGGGCGAGGCGGCCTGTCCCTTGGGGATGTAAAAACTGCTCACCCATCCCAGAATGGCGACGAGAATGACCATGCTGGAGATCATCAGGATTCCATTTTCGGTAAGAATCAGCAGGCCTCCGATCAGAGTTCCAACCAGAATTGATATAAAGGTCCCCGCTTCAATCAGGCCGTTGCCGCCAATCAATTCATCTTCATCTATTTTTTCGGGAAGGATGCCGTATTTGATGGGGCCGAAGAACGTTGACTGGGTTCCCATAAGAAACAGGATTGTCATCAGGAATCCGATGCTTTCAAGATAAAAGCCAATCGTGGCGCCGATCATCAGGATGATTTCAACGAACTTGATGATTTGGATCAGAAATGCCTTTTCATATTTATCCGCCAGCTGTCCGGCTGTTGCTGAAAACAGAAAGAAGGGAAGAATGAATATTCCCGCGGCCAGTGTGACCATGATCTGTGAGTTGAGTCCTGCCTTTTCTGCTGCAACATATGTGATTAGAATCACCAGTGCGTTTTTATAGACGTTGTCGTTGAAGGCTCCCAGGAACTGGGTGATAAAAAGTGGGAGGAAGCGCCGGGTTTTAAGAAGATCAAACTGGTTGTGTACCATCAAGGGCCCTGGGGATGAGTGGAAAAAATAGGACAAGTGTTTGGCGGACAATCTAATTATCCAAGCGGCTTAAATATTTTAGCATTATTCCTATTCTATTTTGTATTGGCTTTTTAGAGGTTGCTCCGAGACACTATATACTTCATATCGCAGTTTGACTTATTTCCCCTCTCACGATTATAGTTTGAAGGGCCTGTAGTTTGCATCCCCAGATGGTTTCGCCAGATTTCCTCTTAAAAACTTTTTTTACCAGGAGTCAATCGGTTGTCTTTGCTCAGTATCAGTCTTATTCTTTTATCGTCTCTGTTCCACTCCCTTTGGAATGTATTGACCCAAACCAGCCGTAATTCCAATTTGCTTTCCGGATTAAAGGGTATATGGATCATGGGGATTGGAGTGACTTTATATTTGCTTCAGGGAAATGAGTTTTTTCCTCCTGGAATAGGGTTGTGGATTGTGTTGTCCGGACTTCTTCACGGTCTGTACATTTTGAGTTTGTCCAAGGCATACAGTGTGCAGGATATTTCTTACGTATACCCGATTGCGCGATCCGCTCCAGTATTTGTCCCCGCGTTTTCCTGGTTTTTGCTGGGAGAGCGTCTGGGCCTCCTCTCCATTCTGGCCATAATGTTGATTCTGGTGGCCGTGTATATACTTCATTTTGACGGACACCTGATCAGGGGGTTTAAAAATTTGTGGGACGCCGTTCTTCACAAGGATTTAAAATGGGCATTTATTACCCTGGCTTTGGTGGTGGCGTACAGTCTGGTTGATAAACAGGGGATGGATATATTCTTTCAGCACCGTCCTGAAGAAAAGTTTGCCAATGGTCTTATCTTTTTTTTTACTGAAGCCATGATCGGGTTTTCCATATGCAATCTCTATTTGTTCTGGAAATATCCCTGGAAAGAAATTTCTACCGTCTGGCGGGCGGAATGGCTGAGGGGTCTAATCGCCGGACTGGCCACGATCGGATCTTATGGGTTGATCTGCGTGGTTTTGCAGTCCGAACCGGTAGGGCAGGTGGTCGCCGTTCGCCAAACCAGTGTAATGATGGTGGTGGTATGGGGATGCTGGAAACTGGGAGAACCTTTCGGAAAACAGAGGATCCTGGCGGCGGGCCTGACGATACTGGGAGTTGGAATGATGTCCTGGGATTGAAGTACCGTTTAATTAAAAATATTTAATATCCATACGCGAGGTCTGCCTACTATAATAAGGCTAATAGTGTTGATGTAGGGTTGTCCTGCTTCCTAATGAATATTTTTTCCTTGAATGAGGTGTTTTGTGAGATTCGTTTCTATAAGACTGTTTATCAAGATTTTCATTGCCGTTTGGCTGGTCATTTCATGGAATTCTGTCGAGGCCGCCCAGCGCGATACAAAAACACTGGTTTTGGGCAATGGTTTGCAAGTCTTGTTAATTCATGATGCGGAAGTGGATCGAAGTGCCGCCGCATTGTCAGTGGGGGTTGGACATTTGTACGATCCCTGGGAGAAACAGGGATTGGCCCATTATTTAGAGCACATGCTCTTCCTCGGTACTAAAAAATACCCCGATGTCAGTTCTTTCAAGGATTATTTAGCTGCCAACTCCGGTGGCAGTAACGCTTACACAGCGGGAGATATTACTAATTATTTTTTAGAAGTCCGGCATCATGCCTTTGAGGGAGCGCTGGACCGGTTCAGTGATTTTTTTCGTGCACCTCTGTTTGATAAAAAATATGCCGAGCGTGAGGTCAATGCGGTTAACAGCGAATTTGACAAAAACCGCCTTCAAGATGGCTGGCGAAGTAATCAGCTGATCAATCAGATTACTGAGGAAGGGCATCCGTTAAGAAAATTCGGAATAGGAAGTAAGGAAACTCTGGCTGGTGATAATCGGGAAGTTTTGTTGGCTTTTCATAAAAAATATTACGCGGCCTCCAATATGAGGCTGGCTGTTCTTTCCAACCTCTCTCTAGCTGAACAGGAGCATCTGGCCCGCCAGTATTTTGGAGATATTCCCGATCATCCTGTTGAAAAACCTTTTGTGGATCCTGTCTACCGCAAGCCCCTTAAAGATAAATACCGTCTGATTAAAATTAAAACCATCAAGGATGAACGGATGCTGGGGCTTGAATTTCCGACGATCCGCCTGCAGGATCATCTGGACAGCAAACCGGCTTCTGTGGTGGCTTCTGTTATTGGTCATGAAGGAAAGGGGTCTCTGTTGTCCAAGTTAAAAGAAGAAGGCCTGGCGCTGGGGTTGTCAGCCGGTGGCGGGGACAGTCATCCAAATATTTCTTCATTTGATATCAATATCACTCTGACGGAAAAGGGTGAAGCCGAATATCAAAGAATTCTTGAAATCGTATTTGCTTATCTTGATTTGCTCAGAAAATGGGACTTCAAGGAGTACACCTTCAAGGAAATTCAAACTATGGCGCAGACGGACTTTGATTGGAAAAGTCCTCAGGAGGGTATGGGGTATGTGGCTGGTCGGGCGGCGCAAATGCAAACATACAAGCTGGAAGAGGTGGAAACACTTCCCTATTTATTTAAGAAATATGAACCCGATGCCTATCGAGCCATTTTGAATACCCTGCGGCCGGAAAACATGCTGGTCAGTTTGTTGAGTCAAAAAGTTGAAACTCAGAAAAAAGAGAAATACTTCGGGACGGAATATGCTTTCGAAGAAGTGGGCGGGCAATCATTTCAGAAATTGGTGAATCCTCCTGCTGTGGAGGACTTGGTTTATCCGGAGAAAAATGATTTTATTCCTTACAATCTTGCTTTGATTGATGAGCATCCGATTACGATTCGTGATGATGAAAAAGCCAAGGTTTGGTTTAAGTTCGATGATCGTTTCAGACAACCCAAGGTTTTTATCCAATATCTTATTGAAACCCCCCTGGTTTATGATTCCGCCAAGCATCTTGCGCAATCCAAGATGTATGAAATTGCCTTGCAAGAAGGATTAAATGAGATCACTTATCCGATTTCGTTGGCCGGTCTTTCCTATAGTGTGGCCATTGAAAAGCGTGGTATGACTCTGTCAGTGGGAGGTTATTCGGAACGAATCATGGATTTGCTCCGTCTGGTTACAAGAAATCTCAGGCAGGTTCGTATCAACGAGCAAAAATTTAATAATTTAAGGGAATCGATTATTCGAAGCATGGAAAACCGCAAACTGGATCAATCCTATTCCCGTGCGTCCTATTACCACCGGTTACTCTGGATAGCCAAGCAATATACAGAAGACGAGTTAATCGCCGCCATGAAAACCGTTACCCTGGACGATATCAAGCAGTATGCAGAACAGCTTTATCAGAGATCGTATGTCCGCGGTGTGATTCATGGAAATTGGTCGGTGGAGCAATCTAGAGAAAGTCTGGACATGGTTCTTCATGAATTAAACAGTCGACCTTTGCCTGAGGCGGATAGATACACGGAAATCGTTAAAGTTTTCCAGCCGGGGCAAAATATTCAATTTTCCCAAAAGATCGCTGACAATAATAATTCCATCTATTATACGTTGCAGGTCGGAGAGCGGACTTTTGAGGAGCATGCCCGTATCTCACTGGTGGCTTCCATTGTTGAAAGCGATTTTTATACTCAGATGCGCACCAATCAGCAGTTGGGATATATCGTCTGGAGTTTTCAAAATAGCGTTGAGGATCGTCTGTTTTTCAAAATGATCATTCAATCGGCGGGGTACGGTCCATTTGAATTGCAGAAACGTGTGGAAGCATGGATGGGTTCCTCGGCTAATCTTTTCGACAAACTGACAGATGAGGAATTTGAAAGCCATCGCAAAAGTTTGATTATTTCACTTGAAAAAAAAGGCGACAGTATTTCTGAGGTTGCCGGAGATTTATATTATTTTGCGGTTGATGAAAAAGGCGATTTTGATTTCAAAAAGAAACTGGTGAAAGCTGTAAAAAACCTGACCAAGGAAGAAATTATTAAGGAAGCCAAGAGATTATTTCAGGATTCCAACGTGCCACGGTCTGTTGTTTTGATGCGCTCAAGGAAAAATCAGGATGAGGTCCTCCCTGACGTTCTAACTCAGGTGGAGCAGCTTAGAACCAGAAATTAATATTCCTTCAGTTACTCTTTTGCAGGTTTAATGAAAAATTTAATTAAAAGAGGTGTCGGGCTCTTCAAAATTGGTAATGCTCTGAGAAACATCAGAAAAAGTACCGACGATGAAACGCGGGAAAGGGCTCAACATTATCTAATGGAACTGTTGGGCAAATCCCGAGGATTGCCGACCAAGGTAGGGCAATTCATGACGATGGACGATGAGAAGGATTCCTTACGGGAAGCTCTTAGCATTGCCACTCCGCCGATGTCCATGGAGGAGTTTACAGGTCAATTGAGCCTGATCTACGATAAACCTTATGATTCTATATTTTCTTCCATAGAAATGAAGGGAAAGCCTGCTTCTTTGGGGCAGGTGCATAAAGCCGTTTTGCGTGATGGACGCCAAGTGGCCGTAAAGGTTCAATACCCAGGAATTGCCCATTCTGTTGAAGCCGAGATGAAACTCTTCGGGTGGATGCCTAAAGCCGGACCGGTATCCAAGTGGGGATTTAATCTTGAAGGGTATCGCGCGGCCTTCCATGAGAATTTTCTTCGGGAGTTGGATTATCTTTGTGAGGCGGAACAGCAGGCTCGATACCAGGAGATGTGTCGTCCTCTGGATGATGTGGTCATCCCCAATGTTGTCAAGGAGCTAACCCGCCATAATGTATTGGTTCAGGAATGGCGGGAGGGTATGAGCCTGGATGAGGCTGAAAAATTATCCGACTCGCAAAAATTGGGCTTAGGTCGAGCTATCCTGCGGCATTACTTTCATATGTTATTCCGTCATGGCTATGTGCATTCAGATCCCAACCCTGCTAATTTTGCTTTTTGTGTCAATCAGGGTGAAGGCGCTGTAGTGGTTTATGATTTCGGCAGTATTTTGAAAATAAATAACACTATCCGGCTGGGTCTGATTAGAACCATCCTGGCGGTATCGGGCCGTGAGGCCGTAGACCCTGCATCCTGTATGGCTTCTCTGGGATTTGATGTTGATAAGTTGGAGGACTTGCGTCCCACGCTCCCGGCCCTGTTGCAGGTTTTATTTGATCCTTTTACCACGGAAGCGCCGTACCATGCAAAAGACTGGCGGATCAGCGAACGATTCGATGGTATTGTGGGTGATTTGAAGTGGTGGTTTCGTTCCGCCGCTCCGCCGGAATTGATTTTCCTGATGCGAACCCTTCACGGAATGACTTCCATGTTAAAACGTCTGGATGTTGCTTTACCCTGGCGTTTTATCTTCAACCAATTATGCCGGGATTTATTTCCGCAGGCACAGGCTTTTAAATTGCCTTCCATTCCCAAAGTGGAGGGAGCGGCTTCGGGTTTTCATGAAATGTCCACATTGCTGAAGATCCATGTGGTCAAAACCAACGGCAACGTCGTTGATTTGAGTATGCCTAGCCGGGTGGTGGAGGACTTGGAGGCTATTATCGATCCTCCGGTTATGGAAGCCATTCGCAAAAATAAAATTGACCTGGATGGTATTCAAAAACGTGCGCGAAAAACAGGATTTATTCCTCAGGATTTATTCGAGATCAGTGATTCGGAGCGTCAAGTCAGAGTTTGGCTGGAATAGAAATCATTCAGTAATCCGGATTACGAATTAAAAATGTATTTTTAGACCCCTCTTCGACAGCGGAGGGGTATTTTATTGGATTTCAGGCGAAATTGATTTCGGTTTCAAGGTTTGAAGAGACTGGGCGCGGGGCTTCCGTCTGTTTGATATATTGGACAGTTTTTTGAGCATTCAATTTATCGAACAGAAAATGAAATTTACCTTCGAGCTCCCTGCTGATTTCAGCTTTGATTTCATTCGACAGGTTCCAGAACTGGGATCGAAACGGCCCGAATCCTTTTTTCCGGGTTTTGTAGATGAACTGTTCGTCCGTCATTCCGGGTTTTTTCTCGTCGGCAAATGTTTGGCGCAGGTGGTCATATATTTCTTTTTTAAAGTCCGATGGGAAATGAGAACTATCATAGATCATATTCTGGAAATCTGTTGCCAGATGAATTTCGGCCGTTTCCAGTTCCGGGAACTTGTGAAAAAGCTCGGCAGGAAGAGTGGATGCCCCATGCTGGACAGCGCCCGCCAGATGGTAATGTTCCCGTGAGATGCGGGAAAGATTCTCCAAGGTCTCGAAATCGAGTTGTACCTCAGCTACGGTCCCATCCGGTAGAGGTACCCCACCATGGCTGGTCCCGGTCTGGATGGAAATTTTACTGATTCCCTTGTACTTTGGATTGGCTTTGGCCAGTTGCTCGTTGAAATTATCCATATAAGCACGGAGTTCAGCCTCGTTGCTGTTTTCCTTACCGACTTCTCCGATTTCCCCGCCAACCGAAACGGTTATTCCCTCCGGCTCTATTTCGCGAACATAAGAGGTCAGTTCGGCGCCCACTTCGTAATTTAATTTTTGTTGTTCCTTGACGTCTTTCGGTTCCAGGGTGACCAGAGTTGAGGTATCAATATCGATGTTATAAAAGCCTGCGCTGATGGCTTCATTGATAAGGGTTTTAAGTCCATTGACCTCTTTCGCGGCATCCTTGTGGAACTTTTCCGGATTGATCTGAAAATGGTCGCCCTGAACGAATACCGGGCCGCGAAAGCGCTCTTTGATTCCCGCCCCAAGAATGACAGCCATTAATTCATGAGGCCTCTGGAGTGTATAACCGATTTCCGATTTGGCGATTTCAAAAATAAAAGCCCCACAGTCAGTATCTTTTGCCGTCCGGAATATGGCACGGGACATCTCGTAGGGCAGTCCCCTGATATTGAGAGCTGGTACCGTGTATCCCTTGTTTTCCCCACGGCCTCTCGCTTCATATAAACTTTGTATGGAGGCTGGGATGATACCGAGTTCGAGCGCTACAGATTTGATTATGTGGCGGCAATTACCTCGTAGTTCGCTATTCGGATTTAAAACCGAGTTGAGGACCAAGATGTCCAGCGGTGAGCCAAGTAATTTATCTTCATTTTCCAAATGAGCCGATCCGTTGGCCAGAGCGATACAGCCCTTAAGATGTTGAATCAGATCGTCTTTATCGGAAAATAGCATCGAAATTCTCCTTTGTCGGGGAAAAGCCTTAAAATTCAATGGGATAAATAATCACCCGGCTTGGTCAGCCGATTAGCCATTCTATTTTAATGCGGTTTATGGGTCAGGTTTATTAGAAGTTGGTATTTCGAATGGTATTAATCATTCATGATACGTTGTATAATACGGCCTAATGAATCGTAATTATATACCAAACCGGACCTTGAAGATGTAAAAAATGAGCGGAAATGATTTCTGTTTGGTATCTGTAAAATTTTAATATCAGATGTTTTTTAAACCCGTTATCCGATTTCTATCTAGGAAGTCTTCATGCGGGATTCAGATAAGGAGCTGGAGCAATGCCAGGCCCTTGATGGGAAAGGCTTTTATATTGACACCCCCCATATTTTTGCTAAAATTCGCAAGCAATTGACACTGTTGGTTTTTTAGGGCGTAAGCTTCTTTCCAGCAGGGCAGAGTGGACCTGAATTTTACCTGATAAATTATTCCAATTGAGTTTATAGATAAGGGAGAGATTAACCCAATGTTTAAAAATATTTACATACCAGTCGATAATTCCGACTATTCGAATGCCTGCGTGGATTTGGCTTTAGAATTTGCCAAGGGATCGGAAGGCACTATTGTTTCTGCCAGTCATGTTTATGCGGCTAAAATGCATGACGTTCGCTTCCGTCAAATGGAAAGTGGCCTGCCGGAGGAATACCAGGACGAGCAGGAGCTTGAAAAACAGAGGGCAATCCACGACCAGCTAATCACCAAGGGTATGGAGGTTATTACGGATTCCTATCTGGATGTGCCGAAATACAAATGTAAGGCCAATAACATTCCTTTTGTGGGGAAATCCCTGGAAGGAAGGAATTGGATCGAATTGGTTCGGGATATTAAGGAATCGAAATATGATCTGGTAATTATGGGGGCGCTCGGTCTGGGAGCCATCAAGGACAGTCAGATTGGAACAGTGACCGAGCGGGTGATCCGCCGGATTGAAACCGACACTTTGATCGTCAAACATGTTCCAGCCATTCACGAACAGAAATCCACCAGTGACAAAATTGTGGTTGCGGTCGATGGAAGCGGTTACTCCTACGGTGGATTGAAAACCGCTATAGATATGGCCAAAGCTCTGAATAAACCATTGGAAGTGATTTCCACGTTCGACCCTTATTTTCATTACGCCATGTTTAATAGTTTGACGGGTGTTCTTTCCAAAGATGCCGCCAAGGTATTTAAGTTTGAACAGCAGGAAAAACTGCACGAAGACATTATCGACAAAGGTCTTGCCAAGATTTACCAGTCTCACCTGGAAGTCTCCAGGAAAATTGTCGAAGAAGAGGGAATGGAGTGCACCATTCGTCTGCTGGACGGCAAGGTATTCGAGAAAATTCTGCAATACGCTCGTGAGGAAAACCCCTATATGCTGATTCTCGGGCGTATCGGGGTTCACAGCGCTCCGGATATGGATATCGGCGGTAATACAGAAAACCTGCTTCGCATGGTACCGTGTAACGTCTACCTGTCCAGCCGGGTCTACAAGCCGAAGATCGATATGATTGCGGAAGAAAGCATCGACTGGACCGCTGAAGCAAAAGAACGATTGAAAAAGATTCCCGGATTTGTCCGTCCCATGGCCACATCTGCGATTCTTCGTTATGCCCTGGAGCGAGGCCACAGTATGATCACTTCCGGTGTTATTACCGAGGCTTGTGAAAAAATTCTTCCTGCCGGTGCCATGCAGGCTATGTACGGCATTGGCGATCAGATGCGGGAGAAAGTGGCGCGAGGCGAAGATCCCCTGGAAGGCATGATTGAGGACCGGGGCCGTGCGATGGAAAAGAAATTCGCTGAAGAGGTGGCTAAGGTTCAGGATCAGAATACGCTCAAATGTAAAGAGTGCGGTACTTTTGTTCCTGAGGATGTCGTGAAGTGCGGCGTGTGTGGAGCCGGTGCCGAGAGTCTGTTCCCGCTGGATAAGTCCGGATTTAAAGCTGGGAGTCAGGAGCAGAGTGTTTCCACTACAGTGACCACCTTCGACTCCGTACAGGTTACGTGGACACAGGATGCCTTGGATTATCTGAATGAGTTTCCTGAAGGCCATATTCGACGGAGAGCCCATGCACGAATCGAGAAAAATGCCCGGGTTCAGAAAGTTTCCACCATTTCGGTGGCTTTTGCCAAAGAACTGCTGAACGACAAGCCGGTAGAAGGCAAACAGGCCAACGGTAACGGTAACGGGCTTAAAGTCGCGGTAAGCCCTGCAGAGGGTTTTAAAGCATACGGGGAACTGGCCAAATTCGAAGGTAAAAACTTCAGTAAGGGCATTGAGATTGATCCTTCCAAATTTTTCTGGTCCGATGATGCGATTGGCCGAATCGAAAAAGTTCCCAAGGGATTCATGAGAGACAATACTATGGAAAGGGTATTGGATTACGCCCATTCTCAGAACACCAGTAACATCAGTCTGGAATTCTGTGAGAAAGGGATTGAAGAATCTGTTAAAGTCATGAACGAACTCGTTAAAAATGGGGCAACTCTTGAGGATTTCCTTCCCCAGAAGTAAACGATTCGAAAATTGATTGACATACGTACTCTTTCGGAGCTTCCTAAAGGTGTCCGTATTAACCAAATCTTAGATTAAACCCCTGATCCGTTCTCCCGGTTGTTACGGACAGGGGTTTTTTCTGTTATATTTCGCCTTCCTAAAAAATCTCCTAACGGCTTATAATATTTAAATGGACCTGCTACTGTATAAACGTCTGATTCGCAACCTGATCCCCTACAAAGGGAAAGTCCTCCTTATATTATTTACTTCGGTAATTGTAGGCGCGCTTTCCACGTCCCCCGTCCCTCTGGTTAAAGAATCTCTCGATAAAATTTTTGTCGAAAAAGATACCTTTATGCTTAAGATGATTCCTCTGCTTCTTATAGGGCTGTATTGCCTAAAAGGAGGATTAAGGTATTTTCAGAGTTGTCTTATTTTCAGGATCGGATGGGAGTTGGTAGCGAAGATTCGAATGGACCTCTTTATGCATATCCATAAACTTCCCTATGGTTTTTTTGAAAAAGATACCACTGGGAAATTGATGTCCCGGGTGGTCAATGATGTGAATGCCATGCTATTGACCCTGGCGCGCCAGGTTAAAGATGCTCTGCAGAGCGGAGTTATGTTTGCAGGCTTGGTTTTCTGGGTTTTTTACCTTAAATGGGACTGGGCATTGATTGCTATATTTGTGATTCCTTTTGCATTGATTCCGGTTTCTACGGTAGGGAAGAAATTGCGGCATTTGGGCAGGAGAGGGCAGGAAATTATTGCCGACATCAATTCCACCATGTTGGAGTCATTTTCCGGCGTTAAAATTGTCCGAGCCTTCGGACTGGAAAAGATCGAACAGAAAAAACTTGATAATCATAATCAAGCCTTTCTCGAGAATATGAGAAAAAATGTAAAATACACCGAGTTAACATCACCTCTTATGGAGGTTCTTGGTGTGTTGGGAGGGTCGGTGGTTCTCTGGTATGGTGGTTCCCAGGTTTTAAGCGGAGAAGTGAGCCAGGGAACATTTTTCGCCTTTATTCTGGGCATGTTTATGATGTACGACCCCATGCGAATATTATTCAAAACCTACACTGATGTACAAACCGCCATTGCCG
Organism: Nitrospinota bacterium; assembly: GCA_029879645.1. GTDB lineage: Bacteria > Nitrospinota > Nitrospinia > Nitrospinales > Nitrospinaceae > SZUA-226. The sequence continues at coordinate 8,082 of JAOUPX010000001.1, read as the reverse complement.
CCTCCGAGCGTGTTTATTCCATTCTGGATGAAGAACCGGAAAAAATGCGGGATGGTAAAATGAGTATGACCGGTTTTAATCATCAGATCGAATACAAAAATGTTTCGTTTAAGTATCCGTCCCGAGATACCATGGTTTTGAAGAATATTAATCTGACGATAAAAAAATCTGAAGTGCTTGCTATTGTGGGGATGAGCGGTGCAGGGAAAACCACTCTGGCAGACCTGCTGTTCAAGTTTTTTATAGTTACGGATGGAGAAATTCTGATTGATGGCACGAATATTAATGATTTAAACAGTCATTCACTGAGAAGCAATATTGCCTTGGTTACGCAGGAAACTTTTTTATTTAACGATACCATACTGGCGAATATTCAATTTGGCAACCCATCTGCAACGCGCGAGGAAATCATTGCCGCTGCACATGCGGCGCATGTAGATATATTTATTCAACGCTTGGACGATGGTTACGATACTGTTATCGGGGAACGGGGAGTAATGCTTTCAGGAGGACAGCGCCAAAGAATCGCTATAGCCCGTGCTATTTTGAGGAATGCTCCGATTCTGGTTCTTGATGAAGCAACATCAGCCCTGGACTCAGAATCCGAAAAACTGGTTCAAGATGCTCTGCACCGGCTCATGGAGCACCGTACAACATTCGTTATCGCCCACCGGTTGTCCACAATTAAAAGTGCAGATCGCATTATTGTCATGGAGCACGGTGAAATTATCGGCTCCGGAACTCACGAAGAATTAATGACCGACTGCGCCCAATACCAGAAATATTATGAAATGCAGGTAATGGGTTAAGTTTGCCTGATCTGAATTGTATTGAATATGCGTTTTAAAAATGTCTACATGGAGTCATTGGGGTATTTTTTGCCGGAAAATGTGGTGACTTCGGAGGATATTGAGCACCGCCTCGCTCCCCTGTATGAAAAGCTAAAACTTCCCTTCGGGCGCCTTGAAATGATGAGCGGTATCCGGGAACGCCGGTTTTTTGATAAGGGCGTTTTCCCCAGTCAGGTGAGTTCCCTTGCCGGGGAGCACGCCCTGAGCAAAACGAAAATTGACCGTAAGCATATTGGTTGCCTGATCTCCGGTTCCGTTTGCCGCGATTTTCTTGAGCCGGCTACGGCGTCCGTCATTCACCATAACCTGAAATTACCCAGAAATTCTCACGTGTTTGATATCTCCAATGCCTGTTTGGGAGTGCTGAACGGCATGGTAATGGTGGCAAACATGATTGAAATGGGACAGATTAAAGCTGGCTTGATCGTATCTGGAGAAAACGGCGGTCCGCTGGTGGAGACCACCATAGAAACATTGCTGGCAGACCCCAATCCCACGCGTGCCAAAATCAAAACTGCATTTGCCTCGATGACTATCGGTTCTGCGGCGGTGGCAGTTTTATTGGTTCATAAAGACCTTTCAAGCCAGGGGCATCGTTTGATCGGTGCCGTGGGAAGGGCGGAAACGCGTTTTAATGAATTGTGTCAGGGCAATGAGGATATGGGAATGGGGGGCGATTCCTCCCCGCTCATGGAAACGGACTCTGAAACTTTGATGAAGGAAGGCTGTCAGTTGGCTAAAGACACCTGGGATACTACCAAATCGGAGTTTGGCTGGTCCAATGAGGATGTCGATAAAGTGTTTTGTCATCAAGTGGGACATATCCACCGCAAATTACTTTATGAAACTCTGGAACTGGATTTGCAAAAGGATTTTTCCACTTTGGAATATCTTGGTAATACAGGTTCCGCTGCGTTGCCCGTGACCCTCGCAATGGGAGAAGAGCAAGGGGTGGTTCAAAAAGGCGATTCTGTTGCCTTATTGGGAATCGGCAGTGGACTCAATTGCCTGATGATGGGTTTGGAAGGGTGAGCGAGATTTCGCTGGAACCGTTTCGTGATCTTTATCCTTTCCAATCGCGCTTTATCGAAACGGGCTCTCATCGCCTGCATTACCTTGACGAAGGGCAGGGTGAAACCCTCCTCATGCTCCACGGCAATCCCACCTGGTCATTTTATTACCGTAATCTCATCAAAGGCATGCGCAGTCAGTTCCGTTGTGTGGTTCCTGATCATATGGGATGCGGATTATCGGATAAACCGCAGGATTACAACTACACACTTTCCCAGCACATTGATAACCTGGAGTTATTGGTCGATCATCTGAACCTCGATAACATCACCCTGATTATGCATGATTGGGGTGGATCCATTGGCATGGGATTTGCGGTTCGTCATCCTGAAAAAATCAAGAGAATCGTTTTTTTTAACACAGCGGCCTTCCTCGCGGATCGTATTCCTTTCAGCATTAACCTGTGCCGAAATTCGTTCATTGGTCCATTGGCGATTTTGAAATTCAACCTGTTTGCGCGGGCAGCCGTTTCGTGGGCCAGCAAGCAGCCGGGGCGACTGAGAGGGAGGATTCGCAAAGGCTACCTCGCTCCCTATAATTCTCCTGAAAACCGAATCGCTAATCTTCGATTTGTTCAGGATATTCCCCTGTCTCCGGATACCCCCAGTTATCCGGTTGTGGAGCATATTGAATCGCAATTAGGGTATTTCAGAGACCGTCCGGTGCTGATCATATGGGGTATGCAGGATTTCTGTTTTAACGAGTACTTCCTGGACCGGTGGAAAAAATATTTTCCAGAGGCGGAAGTGCATGAGGTGGCAGAGGCGGGCCATTACGTGGTTGAAGACGCGGATGAGCAAATCATCCCCTGGGTAATTCAATTTTTGAAGAAGCATCCTTTGAGGATATGAAGGATGAAAATTGAATTTTTATATTTTAAAGATTGTCCAGGGCACGAATCCGCGTTGGCTCTCCTCGAACAAATCTTATCGGACAGCTATACCGCCGCATCCATCGAGAAAATTGAAATCACTACGCCGGAATTAGCGATTCAGCACCGATTTCTGGGCTCTCCCTCCATTCGCATTAACGGCAAGGATATCGAAGGCCGTGAGAAAGCATCTGAGTATGGTTTGAAGTGCAGGATTTACCAGGATACTTGGACGGGGGTTCCTTCCGAGGCAATGCTATGCAAAGCACTGCAGGAGGCGGAGTAGCGGTTATAAAAAAAACGGCGCTCCCTGAGGAACGCCGTTTTTGTTTTTTTTGAAGCTAGTAACGGTAATGCTCCGGCTTGTAGGGTCCTTCCACCGGGATATTCAGGTACTTGGCCTGTTTTTCGGTCAGCTTGGTCAATTTAACCCCCAGCTTTTCGAGATGCAGTCGAGCTACTTCCTCGTCCAGTTTCTTGGGCAGGACATAAACCCCCAGCTCATACTTTTTGGTGAATAGTTCGATTTGCGCCAACACCTGATTGGTGAATGAGTTGGACATGACGAAGGATGGATGCCCGGTGGCGCAACCGAGGTTTACCAATCGGCCTTCCGCCAACAGAATAATACAATGTCCATCGGGGAAGGTGTATTTGTCGACCTGCGGTTTAATTTCTTCTTTCTTGATTCCTGGGAATTTATTCAGCTCATCGACCTGAATTTCGCAGTCAAAGTGGCCGATGTTGCTCACGATGGCCGTGTCCTTCATTTTCTCCATGTGGTCGATACGAATGATGTCTTCACAGCCAGTGGTGGTAACGAAAATATCGCCTTGAGTCACAGCGTCCTCCATGGTGGTGACTTCAAAGCCTTCCATCGCCGCTTGAAGGGCGCAAATGGGATCGATTTCCGTAACCAAAACGCGACCGCCATAGGATCGCATGGAATGCGCGCAACCTTTGCCGACATCCCCGTAACCCGCGACCACAATTACCTTGCCGGCAATCATCACATCGGTAGCGCGTTTGATACCGTCGGCCAAGGATTCACGGCATCCATAAAGATTGTCGAATTTGGATTTAGTGACTGAATCGTTGACGTTCATCGCGGGAATTTTTAGCTCGCCGTCTTCGATCATTTTGTAAAGTTTATGAACACCCGTAGTCGTTTCCTCGGTGACTCCCTTAATCCCTGCCAATAGTTCGGGATGTTTTTCGTGGACGTATCCCGTCAGATCACCGCCGTCGTCCAGAATCATGTTGGGTCCCTGGTCGTTATCGAACAGGAGGGTTTGGGCTGTGCACCACCAGTATTCCTCCTCAGTTTCTCCTTTCCAGGCAAACACGGGAATTCCCGCCTTGGCGATTGCCGCCGCTGCGTGGTCCTGTGTTGAGAAAATGTTGCAGGAAGCCCAGCGCACCACGGCACCCAGTTCGATCAACGTTTCAATCAACACCGCCGTTTGGATGGTCATGTGCAGGGACCCGGCAATGCGGGCACCTTTAAGCGGCTTGCTCTTTCCATATTTTTCACGCAGGGCCATGAGGCCGGGCATTTCCTTTTCAGCGAGGATAATTTCCTGGCGGCCCCAGCCAGCGAGCGACAGGTCCTTGACTTTGTGTTTTTCTGCGACAACCGTAGAGGTCATTTATTTCTCCTTATCAATTCCGTAAATGGTCTATATTAGGATTAGATCGACAAATGAAGGATCATTTGAGTAATTGACCGGCCGTAATCTTGAATCAGGTAAGTGTTTTTAAATCAGGCGCATAAGTTTTTGCGCGGGGCCGGGGATGGCCGGGTAATGGGCCAATATTAAATCTATTGTAGCAGTGAGATGATATTTCGTCCACTTTTAATCTGGGTGAGGAAATCAGCGATGTTGCGGGTTAGTGATGTTAAGATTTTCCCGTTTGAACCGGGTGATCTGCAGAGAAATCTTAAAGCTTACGCGGAAATACTGCTGGATGATTCTTTAATCATCAAAGGAATCAAAGTTTTTGAGAGGGAGAATGGAGGAATCTTTATTGCTTTTCCCGCCCTGCAAGGCAAAGATAAAACATTCCATGATGTCGTGGTCCCCAAAACTCCTGAAGTTAAAAAGATGATTCGGGATGCCGTGGTCGAAGCTTATAAACAAAAGAGAACTGAGTAGGGAAGGTGGATTTAGTTATCAGTAATTTTGACTGTTTTGTAAAGAAAGTTTTTAAAACTCAGAAACTTTTTGTTTTCCCCGGGATCGTTTCTAAATTCCTCTTTGCACACCCCGAGCTTGACAGCCAGGCCGGGCAGGTTGGTTTGATAACGATGTCTGGCCGTTTCGATCAAAGTGGAAACGGCATCCCGCGTCAGGCGCTTGCCTTTAAAGGGTTGGTAGATCGATGTCCAGAAATTTCCCTGGCCCTGTTCCATCTCATTCAATATTTCGTAAACCCATCCATTGCTTATGGATTCAAAAGATGTGTCAGTCCACTCCTCGCCAGTAGCGCTAATTAAATCTTTCCGGGTGATTGTTGAGTTTTTGCAAAACATAAGGGCCTTCAATAAAATATTTTTCAATTCCCGAACATTACCACGGTATGTTTTTTGAGTAAGAAACTCGATTGCACCCTGATCGAAATGAGGGGTAAGACTTTTAGAATCTTTTTTATAGACCTGATGTAAACGACCCAGGAAATGGGTGGCCAGATCTTCGATATCCTCCCGCCGCTCGTTTAATGCGGGAATTTGAAAGCTGAGCGCGTTAAGTCGATGATACAAATCCTCCCTGAATTGTCCGGCTTCGATTTCCTTTAAAAGGTTTTTGTTGGTGGCGGCAATCAGGAATATCCGTGAATAACGAGCCTGATTTTCACCCAAGCGCATAAAAGCGCCGGTATCCAGAAAACGCAGGAGTTGCACCTGGGTTTTGGGATCGGCATCGCCAATTTCATCCAGAAAAACGACTCCTCCATCGGCCTCTTCCAGGATTCCTTTGCGATTAGACTCCGCCCCGGTAAACGCTCCCTTTTTATGCCCAAACAATTCACTGTATGTCAGGTCCCCACTGTAAGCGGCGATATTGGTTTTGCGTACGGACAATTCGTATTGATTCCCTCGTTGGCTCCGAAAAATATCAAGCAGGCGCGAATAAATATTATTGAAGAAAAATTCCTTTCCGCTTCCAGTCTGTCCGGTAAGAAGTAGGGAAGGAATGCCCATGACCGCTTCCAACTGCTTTCCCCTGTCCCAGTGAAGCATCCGGTGACTGATTGAGTCCACCACCGTATCAATTTGTTTGACCAGGTTATGAATCTTGCTACTCTTTCCGATAACGTTGCCCAGGTAATAGGAAGAAACTTTCGGGTCACGGTATTCAATTTCCTCGCGAAGAACAGACATCTCGGCTCGAACGCTTTCAATCTGCTTCAGGTGGTATACTTTCTGCCCGATCAAACTGGCAATGATTTTAAGTATTTTTTTATGCTCTTCCTTGAAATGGTTTACTTTGAAACTGTCCTGATTGATGACCCCCAATACATTGTTTTCATATATGATGGGGACTGCCATCTCCGACCGTATGGAAGAGGAAAGATTTTTGTAAAAACCCTGGGTGAGTTTCTGGTTGGAAACATCCGAAATCACTACCGGACGGGCGGTGTGAGCGCAATATCCATTGACTGACTTTTTCTCATCCGGCAGATCGTTGCCACCTACCAAAAGAGGAGGGATTTCGCTCTTTTTCCAGGCACGTGATTTGGCGCCCACCAGATTCCTCTGGTCATCCTCCACCACCAGCCAGGCCTTGCCATCGATTACTTTTAACAGGGAAATAGTTCCGCAATCCGCTCCCAGCAATTCGGAGGTTTTGCCCAGGATATTTTGCAGAAATGATTGCAGAGAATTATTTTGGGTGGATAGTAAACCTTCTATTTCACTCAACACCTGGATTTCTATGTGCGCATTGTTTTCTTCCAGTATCAGATTTTCGACCATGGAAGCGTGCTGTATCAGCAGGGCCTTTTCAAAATCGGTGAACTCGTAGGGTTCACTGGTGTAATAATTGATGATGCATATAAAGCGACCTGTTTCCCGATCATATTTTGGAACCTGGTAAAGAGATACCAGATTAATCTGGCTGGCAATATCTTTTCGGGAAAACTGCTCGTCCATGATGTTTTCATGAAATACGGACTCCTGATTGAGGTCGTTCATCAGCAAACCCTTATCAGGAACGAATTGGATGATTCGGTTGATCAGATTGTGACCATCCAAAACGCGAATCTGCTCTTTATTGTTATAAATACTGGCATGTTCCATATTCTGCGAATAGACAGCAAGTATCTCAACCAGGTCGGAAGGACTGCCTGTTTTCTGAGACGGTTGAATTTGGGAAACCGGGACCAGAACCGAAGCCAGAGTTAAATTTTCGATCAGATTAACCGCCGACCGCATCATCAGCCAGGCCCCGTCCTTTCGACGCGCGGTATCCAGATGGCGCGAGAATGATATATTCTGGTGATAACGCTTGGCTTTTTCAATAACCGGGCTATTGTCACCAAGAAAAAGAGTTATTTCTTCTATGACCTCGTTTGATAAAAACTCACCTTCTTCATTCCAATCCAGGCTGAGCGTTCCTATCGGACGCATTTGGTAGGTGATGGGAAAAACCACGGTAGATTTGATTTTAGAAAGAGTTTCAAGTGGATTCCTGAAACCGGAAAAACCTCCTGGAATATCCCAGGAAACCACGACAGAGTTTTCGTAAAAAGCTTTGGAAATAATTGATTCCTTGGGAGAAATGTATTTTGTAATCCGGTGCTGATCTGGACTGTTTTGCCCGGTGACGTAATGGCATATCAGCATTCCTTCGTATAAATCCTCCAGGTAAATACGGACGGAATCGCAACGGTAAATACTTTTCAGATCAGTGGCAAGCAGATGCAGGATTTCAGAAAGATTTTCCTTTCCGAAAGAAGTAAGGAGAGAGCTAAGATTTATAAGAGAGGTTTTCATCTGGTCCTCATTGAGTAGAAAATCTACACAATTTTACCTTTTATATATATTTGTGGCAAGTGGTTATAATAATAAAAGGTGTGTCAAAAACGCCGGGACATCAAGGAATAATTTTCCTGATTGTCAAAATATCGGCACCTGTGAAATCCTCTGGATTTATGGGAATTCTATAAATCCAATTATTACAATAACTTATGATTATCCATTTTTACTTTAGAATTCGCTCCTGGCGGCATAAGTCTTGCTGATAAAAGATATAGGAGCTAATTATGTTGATTGACCGGTTATTATTT
>JAOUPX010000062.1 GCA_029879645.1 Nitrospinota bacterium | reverse complement strand
GCGTTCGTAGATTTTCCAGATGCGGACGGCCTGGGCGCGTTCCAGCTCGGTGCCACCGTTGTAGATCGCGGTCAGGTCTTCGTTGGTCAAGACCATCAACGCGACGGACAGGACATCGGTCACTGTTTCCGGTCCGTAATGCACGAGTCCCTCATGGGCATCGGGCCACCAGGGTTCCAGCGTGATCTTGGGAATATGGAGTTTGCGCCGGTCGTCTAAATATTTGATGATGGTGGGCACCGCATCTTTTCCCAGTGCAATCACCGCCTCATAAACCGCCTGCGCCGTTCCGGGATCAATCCGTTTATCAATCATCATTTCGATCAAACTCTGCAATTCCGTTTCCCTGGGCAAAACATGTCCAGCGGCGTAGCGGTCGCTTTCCTGAATCTGTTTTTCCTGAATGTCATTCTCCTGCTCTATGCGCTGAACCAGATCTCTGCTGACCGGCTGAAGGGTTTCGGGCGCATACGCCGCCAGATAGTACTTCTCCTGCACTTTCTGCAGAAACAGGATCACCGGCTGACCGTTCTGAGCCAGGATTTTTTCCCGGGACACACCGCCGTATGTTTCGGTATCGGTGTAATAACGGAAGTTGAAGTTCTGCGAATCGGGTTGTCCCTTGAGAGCCTGTTTGACGGCAACCCTGACTTTGACATAATCATGCTCGCCGCTCTGTACCGCTTTCTGAATGTCGGAAGCCGGCACCTCAATCGTCCCTTCGACGATCAAATAGCTCTTCGCCACCAGGCGCCAGAACGGGTACTTCCCTTCCTCTTTCGCATGAACCATACCCGCCCAAAGGAGAGCAAATATTACCCAGAAGATCTTAAATTGAGTTTTCATAATATCCATAACATCGTATCAACAATCCAAACACAGATTCTTCGCTCCACTCTGTTACGCTCAGAATGACAGAGAGTTACATATTGTCATTCTGAGGAGCGACAGCGACGAAGAATCTATTTTTTCTTTGTGTTATCCCGTCAGGTTTTAATGTCATCCCCTACCCGGCCAATTCGGAATCAGGGTCCGGGGCGTCTTGCCATCCAAAGCGTCGAACACGTTATCGACCACCAACAGAGCCATGGTATCGCGGGTGGCCACCGAAGCGCTACCGATATGCGGCAGGAGAATCAGGTTATCCAGACCCGTCATACCCTCAGTCAATGCCGGTTCGTTTTCGTATACGTCGAGCGCCGCACCGGCGATCGTTTTGTTTTTCAATGCCTCCACCAGGGCCTTGTCGTCGACCACCTTACCGCGTGCGGCATGGATGAGATAGGCCGTAGGCTTCATCATCGCCAATTGATCCGTCCCGATCATGTATTTGGTTTCGTCGGTCAACGGGACATGGAGGGTGATGAAATCAGATTCCTTCAGTAACTCGTCAAGAGACACAAAGCGGGCGTTGAGTTTATGTTCTTCCGTTTCCGGAAGACGTTTTCTCTGGTGATACAGCACCTGCATATCGAATCCCAGCGCCCGCCGGGCGACCGCCGAGCCGATTTCCCCGCACCCGATTACGCCGAGGGTTTTGCCGTACACATCGCCGCCCAGAAACATATCCGCCTGCCAGCCGTGGAATTTGCCCTCACGGGTAAAACGGTCCGACTCGACAATGCGCCGGGCGATCCCCAGCATCATCGCCCAGGTGAGGTCGGCGGTGGTTTCATGCAAAACACCGGGGGTGTTGCTCACCCAGATGTTTTTCTTCCGGGCGTGGGCGACGTCGATATTATTGAATCCGGCGCCGTAATTGGCGATGATTTTCAGATGGTCTCCGCCGGCATCGAGAACGGAGGAATCGATTTTATCGGTCAGGTAACTGATCATCGCCTGGCTTTTGCCGGCACGGTCGACCAGGGCCTCGAAACTCAGGGACTTCCCGGTATCGTTGTACAGCACCTCGGCGCGGTCCCTCAGTTTCTCGAGGGCCACTTCCGGAAAGTTATGGGTCACGGTCACAGTCGGTTTCATTTTCACTCACTTTCTCGTTAAATGGCCCCTGCGGACCCGTCCGCAGAGGCTAAGCCACATGATAAATAAAATCCACCGGCAGTTCCACCGGAATTGCGGAAAACCGGCTGAAAACCGGCGATTTAGTTCATCCCCGCCAGCGTAACGCTAAACTGTTTTTTTAAGCGCGCCCAATGAGCTCTCTCCAGGTGGTAACTGTAAGCAAATTCCCCCTCCGGACAGGAGACCGATTGAGGATGACCCCCCGGCGACATTGGTGTAAAATTCAGGCATGTTGACCGTTAACGAAATTTTCAAGAGCATCCAGGGCGAATCCACCCATACCGGGCGACCGTGTATATTTATCCGCCTGACCGGGTGCAATCTCCGTTGCTCCTGGTGCGACACTGAATATGCGTTTTACGAGGGCATGCCCAAATCCGTACAGGACATTATGGACGCCATCGGGCCGCTCGGCGTTCCTCTGGTCGAAATCACCGGCGGCGAACCGCTCCTGCAGGAGGAGGTATACGACCTCATGAACGCCCTGCTCGCCAAAAATTACGAAGTCCTGCTGGAGACCGGCGGGGGAGTTTCGGTTGCCAGAGTCCCGAATCGGGTGATCAAAATTCTGGACGTCAAATGCCCCGGCAGTGGAGAAGTATCGAAGAACCTCTGGGAAAATCTGGATCTCCTTCACCCGCACGATGAAGTGAAGTTTGTCCTGAAAGACCGCGCCGATTACGAATGGAGCCGGGACATTCTGCGCCGGCATGATCTTCCCGAAAAAGCGACGGTGCTTTTTTCTTCCGTGTATGACAGTCTTGATCTCAAGCAGCTGGCCCGGTGGGTACTGGAGGACAACCTGCCGGTGCGGGTGCAGACCCAACTCCATAAAGTCATCTGGGGAAAAGACGCCATCGGCGTATAACCCCCTCCCGGGTGAGGGTACTGGCTGACGGTTCACGGTTACTGATGATCGTTGGGCGCAGGTTAAGGTCTTAAAGTTCGCCCCGCGCGGAGCGGCCCTGACGGGGAGGGAAAACTGGCTATCGGTTGACTCCTGCCGAGGGTCGTTGAGCGCAGTTAAAGTTTTAAATTATCTGCGGCAATCCGCCGCTCCCAATCATGAAAACAACAACCGCAAAACGTAAAATCCAAAAAACGCTGTTGGACTGGTTCGACCGCGAACAACGCGACATGCCATGGCGGGGTTCCCGCGATCCTTATCCCATCTGGGTGTCCGAGATCATGCTCCAGCAGACGCAAGTAATAACCGTCATCCCCTATTTCGAGCGCTGGATGAAAAGCTTCCCCACCCTCCAGAAACTGGCGCGATCGCGGGAGGAAACCGTACTCAAGCATTGGGAGGGCCTGGGTTATTATTCGCGCGCCCGCAACCTGCACCAGGCCGCAAAAAGGGTCGTTAAGGAACATCAGGGCAAGGTGCCGGATACTTACGAACAACTCATTAAATTACCCGGAATCGGACGCTACACGGCGGGAGCGATATTGAGCATCGCCTTCGATCAACGCGAACCCGTACTGGACGGAAATGTGAAGCGGGTGTTGTCGCGCCTGTTTGTCATGCAGGGCAACGGAGTACCCTCCGCCCATGAAAGTCGGCTGTGGGACACTTCAGCTGGTCTGGTTCCCGCCCAACGACCGGGAGATTTCAATCAGGCGATGATGGAGCTGGGGGCGACGGTCTGCCTGCCGAAAAAACCGTTGTGCCTGGTGTGCCCGTTGCAAAAACAATGCGAGGCCCAGCTACAGGGGAAGGTGGATCAATTTCCCGCACCCAAGACACGCACCCCTGCCAAAAAAATCGAGGTGAGTGCGGCGGTCATCACCCGCAGCGGAAAAGTGTATATTCAACAGAGACTCCACGGCGGATTAATGGGCGGTCTGTGGGAGTTTCCCGGCGGCAAGCGCAAACCCAGGGAAACGGAGGAAGCCTGCCTCATACGGGAAATCCAGGAAGAGTTGGGGATATCTGTAACCATCTCGAAGAAACTGATGACTATCAAGCACAGCTATACGCAGTTTCGGGTGGCACTGACCGTGTTCTGGTGTCCCTGGCAGTCGGGACGCATCCGAGCCACCCAGTGCGAACAATGGAAATGGGTAAAGTACGAAGACCTGAACGATTTCACTTATCCGGCGGCCAATGCCAAAATCGTGAAGTTTCTATTGAACAGCAGCGGAGCGTTTAAATAATTTTATGCTGAATCATCTTAAAAACAATCCGGGAGTAAGGATCATACTGGTCGGAGCGCTGGCCAATCTCCTGCTGGCGTCCCTCAAGATTGCAGGAGGAATATTCGGCAAAAGCACCGCCATGATTGCCGATGGCTTCCATTCCGTTTCGGATCTGCTGACCGACGTGGTGGTGCTGTTCACGCATAAAATCGGCCAGCTTCCGGCAGATGAAAACCATCCTTACGGCCACGGGCGGGCGGAGTCCATCGGCGCTGCTCTGGTGGGTGCGGTCATCATTGTTGCGGGAATTGGACTGGCCTACGAAGCCCTGGAGATTATTTCTACCGGCGCTTTCAAAACTCCCCGGATCCTTGCGGCGGGAGCGGCTGTATTATCCATCATAATCAATGAATTATTATTCCGTTGCACGCGTTCGGTCGGTGAAACCCTCAAGAGTCCTTCATTGATTGCCAATGCCTGGCACCACCGTTCAGATGCCATATCCTCCATCGCGGCATTGATCGGCATTGGCGCTGCCATGATGGGTTATCCCATCATGGACCCGATTGCGGCGATTATAGTCGCCGTATTGGTCGCCAAGGTGGGTTACGATATCGTGTTCACCGGGCTGAGTGATCTGATGGATACTGCGTTAAGCGAGAAAGAAACCACGCGGCTGGAAAACTCGGTTAACAGCATTTCCGGAGTTATCCGGTTCCACAGCTTACGAACGCGAAAAATTGGCAGTGAAGTCCTGATGGACATTCATATTCTGGTGGACCGGGAGGCCTCGGTCACGGAAGGACATCAGATTGCCGAAGCGGTCCGGCGGAAAATTATTCGCGAGTTTGAAAACATCCAGGAGGTACTTGTTCATGTCGATACCGAGGACGATGTGGACTTCGAGCCGATTTACTGGACCGGAAGGAAAGAAGTCTGTGTTCTGGCTGATCCCATTATCGCCTCCTTTCCTGAGGTGGTAACCCGCTCCATCATCAGGACACATTATTATAAGGGCAATACCCTGCTGGAATTAGCCGTCAAACTTAAAGAAGGCTTAAGCCCCGAACAAACGAAGACGGTATTGAGGCAATTGAAAAAGAAACTTGACGGTATTGAGTCAGTAGACGAAGTACGAATCTTAATCGACGCTAACTTGGATTAACTTATCCGGATAAAGGAGAGGTTATGCCTATTTGCATGACAGCGCGTTACCGGGTCGAGCCGGAAATGGTGGAGGAGTGTAAGCGTACCATTGAAGATTTCGTGAAGTATATCCGGATTAACGAACCGACGACTTTATTCTACATGGCCAATCAGGAAATGGGCCATCCCACCCGGTTTTTACACACGATGATTTTCGAAAGCGAAGAAGCCATCGCCATTCATCAGAATTCACCGGCTACCAGACGGTTTGTGGACATGATCTATCCAGCGGCCATCGAGCCGCTGGAGTTCAATGAATATTATATTCTTGGATTTAAAAACAAATATCAGGGATGAAGAATCCAACTCAAAAATTATTTTTTAATTTTCAGCTCTTTAAGTTCGTCCCCGGACCATTTAATGGAAAGACGTTTCCGTCCCTTATGTGCTTTTTTCTGAAAAGTGGACCCGACGATCAGCGGCAGTGAAACGCTGGGTTCAACAAATGCCATGGCGTGATTCGCCTGTTTGTTGATCTTGCCCCAGGATTGGGCTTCGGCCAGGGTACTGCCACTGAGACCTCCCCAGTGCGGCGAGTCCGTAGTCATTTGAATCGCGTATTTGTGCCCCCCGGTATCCTTGCCAAAGAGATAACTCATGATGATGGAATCGTTGATATAGTTTTTTGGCACGCCACCGGCCACATAAAAGGCGGCGGTTCGCTTGGATTTCACCACCAGCTGCGTAATCTCATAATTGTCGCGAATGGAGTCTATGGTTAGAGGCGTCCGGCCGCTTTTTCTCGCCAGCAGATAGTGCTCCGTCAACCCAATTCCAATACTGGAATCGTTGAGCGCCGGCGAAAAAATCGGAACACCCTTCTTGCGGGCGGTGACCATAATTGACTCTTCGTCGTCTATCACCTTCGAAAGATGGTACAGAAACTCGCGGCTGGAATATTTGCGGGCGGGCAAACTATCGGCAAATTGACCAACCAGAGAATCATACTGCGCGAATTTTTCCTCATCTACATAGGTGTCATAAATGCGATTGATCAGGAGATTCCTGAGTTCTTTGTCATCGGCGTGGGGACTTCCGTAATAATGCCCGGAACCCATTGCCGCGTAAAAATCCTGATACAGAATAGCTCCGGTGGACACCACGACATCCACCATATTGTAATGGATGAGATCACGTATCACCTTCCTCAATCCGGCGGCGATAAGCGGTCCGGCCAATCCCAGCATTATGGTTGGGCGTTCCTTATCCTTAAGCATCCTCTCAAAGATATCCGCGCACAAGCCTACATTGCGTGCCTGGATCGAGGTATTCTTATAGGCATCCACCAAGTCCGCCACACTGTTTATATTTTCAAAATCAATCGGATTGATTCTGGTTTTGAGGAGGGACTTTTTCTGCTTTTTTTGCTGCGAATTGAGGGGGTGAAGATTTTTTATAAAATCGCTGTAGGCCATCATTTCTCCTGAACGGGGATTTTAAACTGTAATAATAACCCCCTGCCCCTTCCGGGTCAAGTCCAACCATCAAATATTTTACTCTTCAGAATGTCGATGTTTTTACAGCCTGGAACACAGGTCCTTCGAATGCGATGCGGTATCCACCTGATCGATGGCTTCCTTTATATTTCCCTGTTCGTCGATCACATAGGTGATTCGAGAAGCATAAGCATCATCTTTGCTTTCAATTGCGTGATAGGCCATGGCGATTTCGCGCCCAACATCACACAGCAGGGGATACGGAAAAT
Source organism: Nitrospinota bacterium (assembly GCA_029879645.1). GTDB lineage: Bacteria > Nitrospinota > Nitrospinia > Nitrospinales > Nitrospinaceae > SZUA-226. The sequence continues at coordinate 11,471 of JAOUPX010000062.1, read as the reverse complement.
TGAATTTTTCTGCAAAAGCTTTATTTTCCGACTCGCTATCCAGACTGACTCCTAATACCACAGCCCCTTTGTCCTCGAACTTTTGGTAATCGTCACGAAACCCTTTGCCTTCCATCGTGCAACCGGGGGTATCGGCTTTCGGGTAAAACCAAAGAACAACTTTTTTGCCTCGCAATTCCTTCAAAGTAACTCTATTTCCATTGTGGTCGTTGACCAGAAAATCGGGGGCTTCGCTACCTACTTCAAGCATGGGTATTCTCCTTCCAAGTAGTCTATGGATCAGTGTTTTAAATACGAATCTGATGAGGGGCCAGGAAATCACGATAATAAGATGCCGTGACAGGTATAAGGGAGTAACATTTTTTCAGGAGGAGAATTTGGAATCATTACCTTTACCCGAAGATTGAGAGCGGCCTTTAACGCCCCTGCCGAGAAAAGTAGTCAGGTCAATTCCATAATACCGGAACGCCGCCAGGATAATGGCAACGGCCGCGGCTTCGTCCAGATTGCCGACGATAGGGAAGTTGTCCGGAATAAGCTCAAACACCCCTGCTGTGGGATTCAACAAATATACCAGGCTGAGCAAACCGGCCAAAATGACTAGAATATTCTTAATCATGAAACGCTTTCGGCTCGCTCTTTGCGGCGAGAGGCCTTCAGAAGTTCGGCAATTTTTTCGCCCAGAACCAAGTCTTCAGCTCGGGTAATTTTTATATTAAGCTCCGATCCAGGAATCACTTTGATATCCCGTCCCAGGTTTTCCACCAACGAAGCTTCATCGGTACCATAAAAATGATCTGCCTTCGCTTTGCCAAAAGCCTCCTTGAGCAAGGAGACCTGGAACGTCTGCGGTGTTTGAACCCGCCACAAGCCGTCACGATTGACGGTGTGCTCGACCAGACCTTTATCGCTCACTTTTTTCAAGGTATCGCTTACCGGGATAGCGGCAATGGCCGCGCCATAATCACGGGCCGCCTCGACTGTTTGTCGCACAAGATCGGGAGACACAAATGGCCGGACACCATCGTGCACGACAACGATATCCGTATCAGAATCCAGATTCTGCATTCCGTTAAACACGGAATCCTGCCGCTCTTTCCCTCCCGGTATAACTTTGATTATTTTTGAATACGACTGTTGAATCTGCTGGGCCTGGCTGATTTCCTTTTCGGAAACCACCAGAATAATTTGTTCTACGTGGGAACACTGATCCAGAATCGAGAGGGTATGGTGAAGAATGGGTTTGCCATCCAACAGCAAATACTGCTTTGGGATCTGGGAGCCCATACGGAGCCCCATACCGGCGGCGGGTATGATAGCGGAAACTTTCATAATCAGGGTGAACTCTGGCGCAGATTCAGAGAATTACTTTGAGCTCTTTAATTTCTCCAGAATACTATCGTTACGCGAAATAGTGACATTCGCTTTTCGCCTTAAATCCTCCAGCGCATCAATTATTTTCTTGTTATCTTCCTTACTTCCATGCGATGAAATGAGCAGTTCCAGTTTACCCTGTTCCTCGGCAATGGCTTTCAAAATTCCGATTAACTTGGATATCTTGACACTGGACAACTCCGCCTCTGCCTTGCTCTGCTCAAGTTTTTGCAAAGAGTCGTCTACCTTTTTATTAATTTCGCCCGCATTGGTTGCCAGAGCTTTGGTGGTATCCACCAGCTTGGCAAACTTATCGTCGGTTTGCCTGTTGATATCTTTTAGCTGGACCAGTTGATCTTTAACACCGACAATGGAACCGCTGGCATCGACTTCCTGAATCTGGATGGCCTTCAGACCCTCGGCAAGTTTATTGATTTTCTGATCGGCCACCAGCAGATTCTGCTTAATCAAATCCGTGTTCTGCATGGCCTGGTCATTTTGTGTCAAAAGCGCCTGTTGAGTTTTATCAATTTCCTCCAACCTCTTATCCAGAATACCTTTCAAAGCCACCATGGTTTCCCGGGTAATCTTGACATTTTCATCCGACTTGGATTGATTGCCACCAATCACATCAAGCTTGCCTGAGGCGGCTTCCTGCTCTTTCAGACTTTTGGAAAGAATATCAATGATTTTTATATTTTGCTCACTCAGCGCCTTACTGTTTTCAATGAGTGCGGTCTTCAGGGAAGATAAAACTTCACTGTTCTTCGCTCCTCCCTTAGCAATTTCCGTCATCACGGCAATGGATTTATCGACCCGCATATTTTGATCGTTCAAATGTTTCTCATTACTTTTAATCAATTCCTGAAACGACCCCCGATTCACATTAGCAAACTGCTCCATATCCTTGGCCATCCCATCCTTTAAACCCTGAATATTGGAACCAACTTCCTGCTTGATTGCGTCCAGTGTCGCCTGCTGATTCTGTGCCTGCCGCTCCTGCTCCGCCTTAAGTTTTCCTTGAAGCTCGGCGATGCGAGTACCCAGCGTCTGCATTTCACGCATTGCCTGCGCCTGACTCTGCTCCATGGAGCCCTGAATGGCCGGAATCACACTGGAAAGGATTTCCATTTGCTGATTCATGGCCCGGGAGCCTGATTGGACATTACCCACCTGAGCTTTAATTTTTTCCAATTCAGCTTTCAGCTGTTTTATTTCCGCATTCATCTGGTCGAACTGCGGAATCACCTGCTCCACAATCCGGGTATTGAGTTTTTTAACTTCCAGCAATACGCGTTCCCATTTCTTGTCGTCCCCTCCAAACAATTGAGCGGACGCATCAGAAACGAACACACTAAGACCAATCATTAGGAAACAGGATAGATAAACGATTTTTCTTTTCATTGAATTTACCCGATGACTTTAAAGATTAATCACCTAGAATGGTTCTCGGTATTAACCGGAAGCCGTTGGAAATCATAAAAAAACAGCCGCAACAAGTATACCCTGTTGCGGCTGTTCCGTATGAACTATTTTAATGATGCTGCTAAAACTATCGATTAATCAGCAACAGTGAAATGCGCCCGGCGATTTTCCCACCAGCAATTTTCATTACTGTCAAAACAGAAGGGCTTCTCTTCTCCATAGCTGATGGTGTACAACCGGCTCTCGTCGACACCCAGGGAGATCAGGTATTTCTTGGTCTGTAATGCACGGCGTTCGCCCAGACCCAGATTATAATTATTGGTTCCCCGCTCATCGGCATGGCCCTGAATTTCCACCCTGGCATTTGGGTTTTTCTTCAACCACTCGGCATTGGAACGGAGGATGGATTTGGTTTGGGCATCCAGAATATCACGGTCATAGTCGAAATGGATATCCTGCAATTGTTTTTCCTCCGCAAAGGGGAGAGTCCGCGCTTCCTGCAGCGGCTCCGGCTCGGGAGCGACAAATACTTCCTCTTGCATTTCCATCACCGGAGGGGCTTCCACAACTTCCTCAACGGCCGGTTCTTCCGCTACTGGCTCAAACGCCGGCTCTTCCATAATTGGCTCTTCAACCACCGGTTCTGGTTCGGGCTCAGGGATAACTTCTGCAATTTCCTCAACTGGTTCAGGACTTTCGGTCAGGAAGTCACCCTCCTGAATACCGCCATTTCTTTCCTGAATCCCAAATCCATCTTCCTGAACCACATCAATATCCTGAGGTTCCGGCTCGGGTTCAGTAGCGGGAATTTGTTCCACCACCTCTGGAGCGGGTTCAATTTCTGGCGGCGCCACTTCTTTGGAACATCCCCACATCAGGAGAAAACCAAGAAACAGGACCGTCCCGAAAACCATATTAGAATTCATTGCATTTTTGTTTTTAATCATAGAAACCTCTTTTTCAATTACTTAATAAAATGTTAGTTCTCCGAATCATTTCTTATATATTTTTAGAGGCTAATCGAATAATACATCGACTACTCAATCATCCAATCACCCTGGCTCATAAAACCGCACATTCCTTCCAACTCTTTGAATTCTATCCGCTTAAATCTTTCCCAAGAAAGCCGCTTTAATGCAAAAAAATTCCCTTTAAAATTATATGACTTCAGGGTCTTGTTTTTCAACGGCTAATTCAATCCTCTATTATGTTACCAGTTAATGTAAAAAATACAAGACCACACAAGCTAACCTATGATAATTCAACCTATCTTTTTGAGTAAGGAGACCAGGTCGGACTGACACCGCCATTAGGAAGAAAAGTCAACTGACGGCTTTTCTTTCCCCCAACGCGTTTTATATGAATGGAGGAGTTTCTACCTTGCGTGACCCGATAGGCCAGAAATTTTCCATCGGGTGACCAGGTGGGTTCTTCCTTGCTTCCCGCACCGGTGGTAACATCTGTCGTTTCCCGGGTCTCCGGATTATATATTTTGATTTGAAATTCCCCTTTGATTAAAGACGTATAAGCGATTTTATCGCCATCAGGCGACCATGCGGGGTTATCGTTATACCGCGACTCGAAGGAAATGCGGGTAACGCCTGCTCGGTCACCACTTTCCGCGTCCATAATATAAATTTGAGGACGCCCCGTACCCGATCGATCCGAAGTAAAGGCGATCTTTTTCCCATCGGGCGACCAGGTGGGTGATGTATCGATGTTGAAATGGCGGGTCAAGCGGGTCAGCTTGCGCCATCGATTCAAAACATAAATTTCGGAATTACTGTCTTTACTGAGGACAAGGGAAATTTTTTTCCCATCGGGCGACCAGGCGGGCGCCGAGTTGATACCCGGCAGTTTAAGTAAAGGGCGCCGGTTGAGGCCGGTGGGATCCATTAGAATTAAATCAGGATTATGGTCCTTATAGGAGGTATAGACAATGGAACGACCATCCGGGGACCAGTCCGGTGAAAGGATTACTGAATTCTCATTGGTCAATTTCGTTACATTGGCGCCGTCGAAATCGACCACATACATTTCCTTCCCCTGCCGGGTGGGTGATAAAAACGCGAGACGGGTTTCGGCCACTCCCCGCTTTCCGGTTAATTGCTCCATCACTTCGTCGGCAAATCGGTGCATGATTTTCCGCATGAAACTTTTCTTGCCCTGATAACGTTTTCCAACCAGAAATTGTTCGTTGACTACGTCGTAAAGACGAAAAATGAATTTGTAGTTATCACCCGTCAGGCTTTTTTGATACTGGCCCAAAACCAACCATTGAACCCCCAACTGACTCCAAGCCGAGTAATCCACCTGATCGCCTTGATATTCATTTTTTTCCATACCGGCGTATACATTGCGGGCGACGGGGACAAAGAGCTCGAACAGGCGGAGATCGTTTTCAAGGATATCTCTCCCCTTGGCCCCCAGAGTTTCATCAACACCCATTCCTACGGAAACAAATCCTGGAACGGCAATATTCACTTCGTTCCGGGTTTCCTTGGACAACTCAACAAAAATATCGGAATCCGAGTAAGCGGGGTTCACGGGAAACATAAATAGCAGGGTTCCCAGCAGGGCCGACAGCAAAAGTTTAGCTTTTAGAGGTTTCATAGGTAAATTCGAAGGTCAAAGGTAAGTTAGGTTCTTTAAATTCTTTTGGAAACGGCGGCAGCGGCACGGCATTTTTGACGGCTCGGATGGCCAGGTTATCCAGCTTCTCAACACCAGAGCTTTTAACAATTTTTGGCATCGCAATGTTCCCCTTGGGATAAATGGTAAAGGAAACCTGCACACTTCCCGTCCCACCCCCCAAAGGATCTTTCCACTGCTCATCTATTTTCATCTTCACCATTCCCAGATAATATGAAAGCGCATCGGCGCCAGGATCCCCCAATTCACCTGTAGCCGCCGGACCGGCGGTATTTTTCTGAAAATCAGTTGGTTTTAAATTACGGATTTCAGACTTGAATTTTTGCGAGTGCAAAGAAGACAGCTTGCTTGTATCTATTTTAATCTGGACGCTTTGCTTCTTGATGGACTCCAGTTGCTTAACTAGATTACTGGCTTTGGTGTCGGATTTCGAATCATTAATTCGGGCCTGATCCAAATTGGCTCTGGCCTGTTTATTCAACTGACTCAGATCGTTCAGTTCCTTTAAAAGATCGGAAGTTTTTTCAGGCTTTGAATCAGGACGCTGTTCCGCGATCCGTTTGGATAAATTCGCAAATTCGATTTCCTCGAGCGTGGGATCTTCTTTTGCTATTTTTTTGCGTTTGGGATTATTTTTCTCTTCCGTCGCTGTTTTCATTTTTAGGTCTTCAAAACCTTCCAGGACATTTTCCACCGGCTTCGGCGCCACCATTGCCGCGGGTTTCTCTTTAGGAACCGGCTTCTCTTTCAGGGATTCCAGCTTCTGAAAGGTATCATCCAAAATGGGTTGCTTGGGAGCAACCACCTTTTTTTCCGTAACCTTCTTTTCCAATTTGGCCAACTGATCCAACTTGGAAACCAGCGCCTTGGTGGCGGGCTTTGGAGGAACCACCTTGGGCTTTTCGGGGATCGGCTTGGCTTTTTCGGCCACCGGTTTTTCAGCAGGCGGATTCGGCTTGGGAGCGGGAGCAACGGAAATTTCTTTCGCTGGAGGAGCCGGCTGAGCTTCCGGTCCGGTCGGCATATCAACTATACTCACCATAAATGCCGGCTTGATCCGCTTGACCGCTTTTTGAGTTTGGGGAAGAAACATCAACACCGTAAACATGAAGAAGTGAAAAAAAACGGAAACCACCAGCATCTGGTTAAAATCGATGGATGGGGACTGCGCGGATTTCATTGGCTGGGTTCGGTCATCATCCCAATATTCTGGACTCCGGCCCGGCGGATGGTCGCCATGACCTTGATAACAAATCCATAATCCAGACTACGATCGGCCCTGAAATAAACTGCGCCGTCTTTCTGCTGTTTCAGATACTGCGTCAGTTTCCCTGTGAGCGTAACCAGGGTGGGCATTTTTTCTTTATTCCAGTAAATGGTTTTATTACTCCGCACCGACACGGTCGGGACATCCTGAACCTCTACCGTTTCCGTGCTTTCCTCGGGAAGCTGAAGATCCAGTCCATGCTGCATGAGCGGAGTCGTGATCATAAAAATCACAAGAAGCACCAGCATGACATCCACAAAAGGAGTTACGTTGATATCCGCCATCAACCGGGTGGATTTTCTTCGATCCATTTACAATTCCTCCACCCGCATCCTGTCTTCGGACTCGCTCATAAAATCCTTTTCAACCATGTAGATAAAATCGTCGCTAAAGTCCTCCATCCGATGGTTGAACCCGTGAATCCGGCTATTGAGGTAATTGAAAAACACAACGGCGGGTATCGCGGCCACCAGCCCGGCAGCCGTCGCGATCAACGCTTCAGCAATTCCCGGCGCCACCCCGCCGATACTTGCGGAACCCTGCACACCGATCAACCGGAAAGCATGCATAATCCCCCATACCGTGCCGAACAGGCCTATGAAAGGAGCCGTGCTCCCCGTGGTGGCCAGGAAATCCAGTCGATGGCCCAGCTTTTCCACCTCATGGTTGGTGGATTTATTCAGCGCCAGGCTTATGCCTTTAAGGTCTTTTTTTGTCAGGCTTAACTGCTGATCTCTTCCAGCTTTGGAAGGGGATCCGCCCATTTCCTTGTATACATACAGCTCATGATACCCCGCCAGAAACACGCGGGCAATCGGGCTGAATTTCATTTCCTTGCAGAAATTATAGATATTGGTCAAGCTGTCGCTTTTGGAAAAAATCTTCAAAAACATCTGGTCTTCCTTGCGCGCCCGGCGAAACACAAAGAATTTGGTCAGAATAATGGCCCAGGAAACCATTGAAAACACCAACAGGAGCAAAAGCACTGCCTTGGCCACCGCGGTGGACCGGGAAATCATTTCAACAACACTTAAAGGGTCGGCTACGCCTGATCCATCCAGCATGGAAGATGTTCCCAAAGAAGGTAAATGGCAGGAAAACTAAAAATTACGAACAACTATTAAAATCAAAGGCTAACACCTTTTTAATATATTTTAACTGTTAATCTCTGTCAATTCAATTAAAGGTAGGCTTGAATTACTGTTCGTTTTTCAAGTGGTTTAATTGCAGAGGGTTACACATATATCCCTCCAGGAAGTTAAAACGAGGAAGATAGAGGGATTTTAACGTCACTCCTTAACCCGTTCAAGATATTCCCCCGAAGAAGTCGATACCCGGATCTTTTCCCCAATACCTATAAACTGGGGGACCGTAACCACCAGCCCGGTTTCAAGAGTGGCAGGCTTTCCGCTCCCTGAGGCGGTGGCGCCCTTCATCTGTGGTTCGGTATCTTCGATGATCATTTCCACGGTCTCCGGAAGTTCGAGACCAATAGGCTTCTCTTCATAAAACTCAACCTTCACCTTGATATTTGGAATAAGAAATTTTTTGGCGTCGGCGATGATGTCGTCCTCGATGAAAATCTGCTCGTAGGTCTGGCTGTTCATGAAACAGTAACCGGAGGTGTCGGAATACAAATATTCCATTTCAGCCTGCTCGAGACTGGCCCGCTCCACTTGTTCATCCGCGCGAAACTTGACTTCCGTCTGGTTCCCATTTTTCAGGCTCCGCAATTTAGCCTGACAAAATGCACGCAAGTTGCCGGGAGTGCGGTGCTCCGCCTTCATCACCCGATACAGCTCCTTGTTATAAACAATAACGAAACCCGGACGAATGCCATTTCCGCTGATATATGCCGCCATTTAACCGCCTCCAAAATAAATAAATCGATATTGAAATCAAACGTATCATAAATCGGTTAATAAAAAGAATGAAAAAATTCCTGAGGAACCCCCAAAAACCTGAGGGCAAGAAACACCGAATTGTGGCACAATCCCTTCCATGAGCTGTCCACTGTGTTATTCCCCTGCCGAATTTTTACTCAAAGCGGAGCAACGCGAATACCACCTCTGCACTTCCTGCCATCTCATTTTTGTCCCATCACGGTTTTTCATCACCCCGGAAAATGAAATCGAACGCTACCTGGAACACGAGAACAGTCTCGATAACGAGGGCTATGTCAATATGTTCCAGGAAAAAATCAATATCATCAAAGACTACTGCCCGGAGGTCCAAACCGTCCTCGATTACGGCTGTGGGTACGAACCCGTCTTAAAAACCCTGCTGGAACGCCAGGGGTACCAGGCCAAAGGATACGATCCTTATTTTTTCCCGGAAATTCAACCGGGAATCACCTACGATTTGATTGTTTCCACGGAAACCTTTGAGCACCTCAAACAACCCGGCGAGGAAATCAGGAAAATTGATGAATTACTGCCCGCCAAAGGATATTGTGCGGTCATGACCCAGTTCTATCCCTCGCAAAGCGGACAACTGGACAAACTCGGTTTTCTCAACTGGTATTACAAGCGCGATCCCACCCATATCTGCTTTTATGGACCAAAAACGTTCGAATGGATTGCACACCACCATAATTTTGATATGATCCTGAATAATGGCAAGGATTTCGTCATCCTGCAAAAATACTCATCTGCATAACCCCTATAAGGAAAACCCAAAACATCATGGCCGGAGAATATATTTTTTCAATCAGCGGGCTCAGCAAAACCTATGGACCCAAAAAAGTTTTTGATGGCATCAATCTGTCCTTTTACCATGGCGCCAAAATCGGTTTTGTCGGAGAAAACGGAGCCGGCAAATCCACCCTGCTTCGCATCATGGCCGGAGAGGACAAAGAACACGACGGCCGCGCCGAACCCCTGCCCGGGACTAAAATAGGATTCATGCCACAGGAACCGAAACTCGATAGCGACAAAACGGTACGGGAATCGGTCGAGGAAGCTTTCTCCGACATCAAGCGGATGATGGACGATTTCAACGAAGTTTCAGCCAGCATGGCCAATCCCATGTCCGATGAGGAAATGGAAAAAGCCCTGGAAAAAATGGGACGCCTGCAGGACGCCATTGACGCCGCCGACGGCTGGGAACTGGACCGGCAAATCGATGTAGCGATGGATGCCCTGGTCCTGCCGCCCGACGAACAGAAAACAAATACCCTCTCCGGCGGCGAAGCAAGACGGGTGGCCCTGTGCCGCCTCCTGCTCCAGAAACCGGACATCCTCCTGCTGGACGAGCCGACCAACCACCTCGACGCCGAAACCGTACAATGGTTAGAGGATACACTCAGAGATTATCCCGGCAACGTGATCGTCTCCACCCATGACCGGTATTTTCTCGATAACATTACGAAGTGGATATTGGAACTCACCGGCGGCAAAGGGATTCCATTCGAGGGCAACTACTCCTCCTGGCTGGAACAGAAATCCGCGCAGTTGGCGCAACGCGAGAAAACCGAATCCAGCCTGCAAAAACGTCTGGCCAGGGAACTCGATTGGTTGAAGTCCACCCCCAGCGCCCGTCGCTCCAAAAGCAAGGCACGTATCAGCGAATACGAAAAACTTGCCGCACAGAATACCAAGGTGGAGGAAAACTCCCTCGATATCCAGATTCAACCCGGCCCGGCACTGGGTGAAAAAGTCATCGTCGCTGAAAATCTCAAAAAAGGATTCGGGGAAAATGTCCTGATCGACGGCCTCAGCTTCGCCGTTCCGCGCGGTGCCGTGGTGGGTCTTATCGGTCCCAACGGTACCGGCAAAACCACATTGTTTCGCATGATCGTCGGCGAAGAACAACCTGATGGCGGATCACTGGAACTCGGCTCCAGCGTTGCGCTCTCCTACGTCGACCAGCATCGGCACGATCTCGACGCTAACAAAACCGTCTATGAAGAAATCTCCGGAGGGGATGACCGGATCGAAATCGCCGGCACCAATCTCAACGCCCGCTCGTATGTCGGACGCTTCAATTTCAAAGGATCGGACCAGCAGAAAAAGGTGGGCGACCTCTCCGGCGGCGAACGCAATAAAGTTCACCTGGCCAAGTTATTGCGGCGGGGCGGCAACGTCCTGCTCCTCGACGAACCGTCCAATGACCTCGATGTCACCACACTCAGCAATCTCGAGAACGCGATTCTCAACTTCAACGGGTGCGTGATGGTGATCTCGCATGACCGGTTCTTCCTCGACCGCATCTGCACACATCTGCTGGTGTTCGAAGGCAACAGCAAGGTCCGGTGGTTCGAGGGAAATTTTGAAGCGTATCAGGAAACGCGCAAAAAAGAACTCGGCGGTCGCGAAGAAAACCGCCGGTCCAAATACAAAAAACTCACTATCCGTTAATTGGAAACGAAACAACTGTTTCTTAACGTCTATCGAAATGCCGGATATATACAATCAATTTCCAGATTTCGTCGTCGGATAAAAATTTAAAGGCGGGCATGCCGGTGGCGGGTGATCCGTTTCGAATGATCCAGAACATCTGCCCGTCGGATATCTCTTTCATAGTCTCAGTGCAGGTAAAGTTGCGCGGCATGGCAGGCAATCCATGCGCCATCATGCCAAGGCCGTTACCGGTGGGCCCGTGACAGGTTTTGCATGGATTGGGTTCCGCTGTCCACTGAAACAGCGATTCCCCTTTGATGAAATTTTCCGCATTGGATTCAAACGGATTTTTGAGTTTGGCAATCTTGTCCGGCGCCTGGGGAACCATCCGGGTTTGCGGACAAACGCCCCTT
>JAOUPX010000142.1 GCA_029879645.1 Nitrospinota bacterium | reverse complement strand
TTACTTAAAATGTCCGGATCGAACGAACAGGTCTCCCTCGTTTCGTAGTAAATCACGTTATCCGCGACCACCAGATCGCCCACATCCAGGGCCGGATCCAATGCCCCGGCGTACCCGATGGAAATAACCCGGTCCAGTTCAAATTTTCTAGCGGTTTCCCACAGGGCGTCCCTGGCGCTGTCGCACCCTATGCCGGAGCGCACGAGAACAATGGATACTCCCTTCCACTCCCCGGCGAAGGCGTTTCCGGTCTGCCAGCGAAAGGCATCGTCAATCCGCATCTGATTCTTGATTCCGGCGATTTCGTCTTTGATGGCGCCAATAATTGCGGTTCGTTTTCCCATATTTAGATTGTAACCGTTGTCACCCTCCGATAAAAAATTTATTTTAGGTAAAGGCGGAAGGCTGTGTTATCTTTCATCCTCACTGAACTCCTTACCGAAAGCCCGATGTCCAAAGAAACTCATTTAATTCCTGTACAACCCGGCGACCAGTTGGAACTGAAAGTCGAAACCCTGGCCTCCAGCGGTGACGGCCTGTGCCGTCATGAAGGCTATACCCTGTTCGTCCCTACCGGATTACCCGGCGACGTCGCCCGGTGCGAAATCGTAAAGACCACTCCGCGCTTTGGCGTGGCGCGTGTGCTCGAGTTATCCGACCGATCTCCCGACCGAACCGAACCGCCCTGCCCCGTATTTCCAGATTGCGGGGGATGCAAACTCCAGCACCTGAACTACGATAAGCAGATGGCCTTCAAGGTCCAAGCGGTCAAAGATGCGCTGGAACGGATTGGCAAAATTGAGATTCCCGTTTCAATCGAATCGGTTCCTGCCGAGCGCGCATTCAACTACCGCAACAAGGGAAGCTTTGCTCTGGGGCACAGGGGAGCCAAGCCGCAAATCGGATTTTTTAAACAGGGCACGCACGAGGTGGTGGACTCCGCAACCTGCGACACCCTGCTGGAGCCCATCAACGCCGTCAAGGAATGGGTGCGCGGCCTGATGCGGCAAAATCGCCTGTCTATCTACCACGAGAAAAAGCACAAGGGGCTGGTACGCGGACTGGTGATTCGCCATTCCCCGGAAACCGGGGAGACCCTGCTCGGGTTTATAACCACTACCGGTGAGTTTCCCCAAAAATTTGTCGAACAATTGCTGAATCGGAAGAGCTTGATTGATCACGGAATTGTCGGTGTGCTGCGAAATTTCAATAATAAAAAAACCAACGCAATTTTCGGCGAAAAAACAGATACTCTATGGGGACAGGATTTTCTCACCGATCGCCTGGGCGATCTGAAATTCCAACTCTCGCTCACCTCGTTCTTTCAGATCAATCCGTTTCAAACAGTGAAACTATACGACAGTATCAAGGAATGGGTATTGCAGAAGCCGGGCCCGGTGGTCGATGCCTATTGCGGCAACGGCGGTATCAGCCTGTGGCTGGCGAAGGCGGGTATTGGGGTGACCGGAGTGGACGAATCTGTCGCCTCGGTGGACGACGCCAAGGAAAGCGCTGATCGCAACAATCTGCCCAATTGCAGGTTCGTGCAGGGTACAATCGAAAAGTTTCTGGAAGGTCCGAACGCCATCGGTTCCGCCCAAACCCTCATCGTCGATCCGCCGCGCAAAGGTTGCTCCGAACAGGTGATTGACGCTATTTCAAAAATGAATGTGGAGCGATTGATTTATGTTTCGTGCAATCCCGCCACACTGGCGCGCGACCTCGCGCGGCTGACGGATTACTCCATCAAAGCCATTAAAGTTTTCGACATGTTCCCCCAAACCGCCCACGTTGAAACGGCGATACTATTGGAGCGAACTCTGTCCTCCTGATTGCTTTATCAAGCTCAGTGCAAATTTCAAAAGGGAGAAACATTTGCTCTGGCGCTTCTCGGGTTAAAACCCGGCGTGTTTGGGAGTGCGGGGGAAGGGGATGACGTCACGGATGTTCTCGACGCCGGTGGTGAACTGCACGAGGCGTTCGAAGCCGAGGCCGAACCCGGAATGCGGCGCGGAACCAAACCGGCGCAGGTCGAGATACCACCCGTACTCTTCGGGATCCAGGTCTTTTTCCTTGATGCGCTTCATCAGCGTATCGTAATCGTCCTCGCGCTGACTGCCTCCGATAATTTCCCCCAGCCGCGGCAGAAGCACGTCCATCGCTCTCACAGTTTCGCCATCCTCGTTAAGCTTCATGTAAAACGGTTTGATCGTCTCCGGATAGTTGTAAATGATCAATGGTTTCTTGAAGACCTTTTCCGCAAGGTACCGTTCGTGCTCGGCCTGCAGATTGCACCCCCACTCCACCGAATACTCAAATTTCTCCCCGGCTTTTTCGAGAAGGTGCACTGCCTCGGAATACGGCAGACGTTCGAAATCGTGGCTCACCACCTGCTTCAACGTTTCGAGGAGATGTTTATCGACGCGCTCGTTAAAAAATTCCAGATCGCCTAAGCAGTGCTCCAAAACATCATTAAATAGAAACTGGATAAACTCCTGCGCCAGCTCCATATTGTCATCGAGGTCGTAAAACGCCATCTCCGGTTCGATCATCCAGAACTCGGCAAGGTGTCTGCTGGTGTTGGAGTTTTCAGCGCGGAATGTCGGGCCGAAGGTGTATACCAGCGAAAGCGCCATGGCATAGGTCTCGGCTTCCAACTGCCCGCTCACGGTGAGGCTGGTTTTCCTTCCAAAAAAGTCCTCATTGTAATCGATCAATCCCTCTTTCCTGGGCGGGTCGGCCATATCCAGCGTCGTCACCTGAAACATTTCCCCCGCGCCTTCGCAATCGCTCGTGGTAATAATCGGCGTGTGCAGGTACAGGAACCCGCGCTCATTGAAGAAGCGGTGAATGGAATACGCCAACCGGTTGCGCACGCGCATCACCGCGCCTATGGTGTTGGTGCGCGGGCGCAGGTGGGAGATCTCGCGCAAATACTCCAGCGAGTGAAATTTTTTCTGGAGAGGATAAGATTCCGGGTCGGCGGTGCCGTGCACGTCGATGGACACCGCCTGCACTTCCACCGTCTGCCCCTTGCCCTGCGAGGCCACCAGATTGCCGTGAATGGACACGCAACTGCCGGTGGTCAGGGGTTTGTTCCAGTCTTTGAAGGAGTCGAGTTTATGATCGGCGATGACCTGGATATTTTTCAGGCAGGATCCATCATTAACCTCGATAAACGAAAAGCCGCCTTTGGAGTCGCGCCGCGTCCTCACCCATCCCTGAACCAGAATACCCTCGCGCGGTTCTCCCGCCAGCAGGGTTTTCACTGTATCACGTTTTTTCTTCGCCATTCTGTTACAACTCCATCCCATGAACATTATCAAAATTCTTACCGGTGCCTACTATAAGCCTTTTATCAATCCCTTGGAAAGACCAAATTTCCCCTCTAGCGAGGGGGGCAATTTCGCCGGGCTGATTCTCACAATATAAACGTTATTTCAGCCCAGAATGGCTTAAATTTTACCCAGCACGAAGCGGCCCTCTAGCGAGGGGACATCTGACTGATCGTTCACTGCAATCGATGGGTCCCGTGCGTAAAGAGGGAAAACCCCCAGTAGAACCGGCATTGACAAGGACGGCCTTTTTCGATATTTTAAATCTGCAACCTGGCACGAGACAAAAAACTCTTTTATTTTTAATCAGTTATGAAGTGGCGACTGCCCAAGGGGACAAGGCATGTATGTTTTGAGTAATTTGCTATCCGCACTGGCCATCGTGCTGGACATGGCCCTGACCCTGTATATGTGGATCATCATCATCCGCGCTTTATTATCCTGGGTGAATCCCGATCCGTATAATCCAATTGTTCAGTTCTTAAACAGTATCACCGAGCCGTTGCTGCACCGCATTCGAAAAGCAGTTCCGATGCCGGGAATAGGCCTCGACCTGTCTCCCATCATCGTTATTCTGGCGATTATCTTTTTGCAGGCTTTTCTGGTGCAATCCTTAAAAATGGCGGCCCTAAACCTGAGGTGATCGATGCGACTCGACTACGAAGGCATTCTCCAGCAAACCTTTAAGGATTCTTTTCGCGGTTATCATAAGGAAGAGGTTCAGGACTTCCTCCAGCTGGTGGCGAACGATTTCAAAGAAATGAAGCGCGATGTCGTAACTCTGCAGGAGGAACTTAATGAACGGGATCAGCGTATCCGGCAACTGGAAGAAGCGTTAACCCAAAGTAAAAGCCAGCACACGGCCAGTTTCGAAAACATGCGTAGCGCGCTCAAAGAAAAGGCGCGGAAATTCGTGGATCAGGCCCGTGACCAGGCCGACCGCCACAAGCGCAAAGTGGAGGCCGAGCTCAGCCACCTGCAGGACGATATCCGCCGATTGAAAAAAGAAAAGGAACATCTGCTCGAAAACTTCCAAAGCGCCGCCCAGTCCTACATCAACTCGCGAAACAAATAGAGTCCAGGATGGCGCCTGGAGGCTACCGGGCGGAGTACCCCTCGACGGTAACTGGCGAATTCCCATTGGGCGGATGAAGGTTCTTGGGCACAGTTTGCGGTTTTAAAGTTATCAACGGTGATTTGCCGCCGGCGGGTTCATGACCATTCAGATCAAATCATGCAGGGAAGGCATCCAGTTTTCTGCGGCCATCCAGCCGCGCGCGTCGCGAAACCAGATACTTGGAATCCACAACAATTCCCTGAAAATCAAACTGACTTCGCCACCGGTGGACGGCGCCGCCAACCAGGCCTGCATCAAGTTTCTGGCGAAGGCGTTTGGCATCAGTCCCTCTCGCGTCTCCATCGTCAAAGGCGAAACCAGTCGAAATAAAACCATCCAGTTCGAAGCGATGGATCAGCAAACTTTTATGAACACACTTGCCTCCCTGATTCCCGAGGCGGGTTAACTAGATAGAGACACTTATGGTTAAAACGATTGAGTACATCGACGGCGTGGTACGGATGATCGATCAGACCCGCCTGCCCAATGAAAAAGTCTTCGTCGACTGTAAAACGGTCGAGGACGTCGGCCACGCCATCAAGACCATGATCATACGCGGCGCCCCGGCCATCGGCGTGGCGGCAGCGATGGGCATCAGCCTGGCGGCGGACGCCATCGACGCGCCGGATTTCGATACGTTCTACGAGGAACTGGACACCAAATGCGACACGCTGGGAAAATCCCGGCCCACCGCCGTCAACCTGGCCTGGGCCATCAACCGCATGAAACGTGTCACCCAGGAAAGCAACGCGTTGAGCGTCTCCGATATCAAGGTGCGCCTGAAACAGGAAGCCCTGACCATCTGCGAAGAGGATATTTTAGCCAACGAAGCAATGGGCAATCATGGCCAGACCTTGATTGAGAGCGGCCAGACAGTGCTCACCCATTGTAATGCGGGAGCACTGGCAACCGCCGGATTCGGCACAGCGCTGGGAGTGATCCGCGCGGCGGTCAACGCCGGTAAGGACATACGCGTGCTGGCCAATGAAACCCGACCGTTTCTGCAGGGGGCACGGTTGACCGCGTGGGAACTGAAGGAAGACAACATCCCGGTCAAGCTCATCACCGACAACATGTGCGGCTTCTTCATGCGAAAGGGAGAAGTCGATGCCGTAGTAGTGGGAGCCGACCGCATCGCGGGTAACGGAGACGTCGCCAACAAGATCGGCACCTACATGGTGGCGGTGCTGGCGCAGAAGCATAACATTCCGTTTTACGTGGCCGCTCCGGTTTCGACGCTCGATCTTTCGCTGTCGTCCGGCGACGATATCCCCATTGAAGAACGGAGCGCGGAAGAGGTGGTGACCTTCAATAGCAAGCGTATCGCACCGGAGCATATCGACGTGGGCCACCCGGCGTTCGACATCACTCCGAACGAACTGGTGCACGCCATCATCACCGAACGTGGCATCGCGCGGGCGCCCTTCACGGACAGCCTCAAACAACTCGCAGGCCAGAAATGAAGGCAATGATCCTGGCGGCGGGCTTCGGCACGCGCCTGCGTCCTCTCACGAATACCGTTCCGAAACCGATGGTGCCGATCATGAACCGGCCCATTCTGGAACACACAATTCATCTGCTCCGCAGACACGGCATCCTCGATATCACTATCAACCTCCACCACCTGCCGGAACTTATTCTGG
>JAOUPX010000061.1 GCA_029879645.1 Nitrospinota bacterium | reverse complement strand
TAAATTTTAAACCTGGCGACCAGCTTCTGCAGTTCCGCTGCCATATTAGAGAGCTCAATGGCTCCTTTCTGGGTTTCGGAAGCTCCCTGAGCCGTGCCTTCCGCCGCCTGCGCCACGCCCGTGATGTTGTTGGCGATCTCGCCGGAACCTTTGGCGGCTTCCATCACGTTACGTCCGATTTCCGAGGTGGTGGCGGTTTGCTCTTCCACCGAACTGGCGATGGTATTGGAGATCTCATTAATATTGCTGATAATCTCGGTAATTTCACCAATCGCTTCCACGGACTCACTGGTTTTTGCCTGGATATTCATGATCTTTCTACTAATGTCCTCCGTGGCCTCCGCCGTCTGGCTGGCCAGTTCCTTTACCTCATTGGCCACCACCGCAAAACCTTTTCCAGCCTCGCCAGCACGTGCCGCTTCAATAGTCGCATTCAGGGCCAGCAAGTTGGTCTGCTCAGCGATCGAAGTGATTACCTTGATGACGTCGCCGATTTCGTTACTGCTTCTTCCCAGATCGGCAATGGTCTCGTTGGTCTTCTTCGCCATGCCCACGGCTTTGGCAGTGACGTCCGACGCCTGATTCACATTCCGGGCGATCTCCTTAATACTGGAGTTCATTTCCTCCGAGCTGGTGGCAACCGTTTCCACATTTTTGCTGACCTGTTCGGAAGCCGAAGAAACCGCACCGGCCTGGGCCGAGGTTTCCTCTGCCGTGCTGGCCATTTTTTGACTGACCGAAGTCATTTGTTCGGAGGAACTCGCCAATGCCAACGCATTCTGATTAATCGCTTTGACGCTTTGGCGCAGATCATTGAAGAAATTTTCCAGGCGGGTACCCATTTTACCCAGGGCGTCATCGCCCTTCACTGAGATGGTCCGGGTTAAGTCACCCTCTGCCGCCGCATCCACAACTTCGAGGATGCTGTCCACCTTCTGCATCAATTCATCATTCCGTTCGCGTTCTCGACGGTTATTGTCTTCGTTCATTTTCCGGGCACCGTCAGCCACCCTGGCCATTTCATCCAGGGATCGCTTAAAATCTCCACCCAGGTTGTGGTCCATTTTGCCGGAGTTTCTTAGAATATTTTCAGATTGGGCAATAAAGTTCTGAAGATTGGCCAGTAAGCGGTCGGTTGACTGGCTCAAAACTCCAACTTCATCATTTGATTGCGTAGCCAATTTTTCCTGATTCAAATCTCCTTTAGAGGCACCCTGCAACACCTCAGACATTTTGGTAATTGGGCGAATAACCGACCGGGTCAGAAAATAGCCCACTGCAATAAGAAAAACCAGAATGATCAAACTGCTGATATTTACTGCCCAGCGTATACTATTCTGATTCTTTTCCGCGATTTTCGAATATATCCCAACCAGATCATTACTGACTTTTCTTAGCTCATTTGCCTGATCGGGAATTTTTCCTTTCGCCTCGCGATAAGCGTCCGAATTAACTTCCGAATTCAGCATCAGGTTCACATTGCCTGAAAATTCATTAAAAACCTTCTCAATTACAAGGATAGAATTCTGGACTATCGATTCCCCTATCGCGTTGATAGTATTTGAAGAGGTCTGGGTTAAATCGGTAGGATACGAACCTCCCACTTTAACGGCCTTCAGGGTTTTCTCGAAAACCTCTTTCGCTGTGTTGTATTCGTTCAATGTAGCATCCAATTCAGCCCGACCTACCGCTGGATCGTTTGCAAACACCAGATTGTATTTGCGAATTCCCAACATATCTCCCACTTGGAAGGGTCGTCCCATCATGGCTGTATGGCAGGAGGCGCAGACTTTCAATGACGCCTGGTCAGCGGTGTAAAGCGCCATCATTAACTTTCCGTCATCCTCAAATACCTGACTGAATATTTCATCCGGGTTGGATTTTAAATAGGTATTCGCTTTGCGATCCATATCACTCGCAAGACTCTTTGCAGGGTTGATCGGAGTTTCGGAAATGATATTTATTTGAAGGTCATTCCCTTTCGCAATCCTTTCGTTCACCAGTCGAGTGAAGGTTGCCGGATAGGGAATTGCCGGATGACTTTCATTTGTGGGATCCATACTGATACTCAAGCCTGATTTTTTTGCGGCGTCTACGACGTATTGGGTATAGGTGGCTCGCATCTGAGTCACATATTTATCCAGAGAGGAAATTTGCTGTTCAATTGTTTTCTTTTGGCTTTTAGAAGAAGCATAACCCAGAGCGGATTTGCCCATGGCCTGACTGAGCATTCGTTGGCGTCCCAAGGCATTGGTGATTTCTGTATCCTTGCTGGCTGAATCGAGTGAGGCCTGGATGATCCACCCCGAACCAACCACCACCAGAAACATCAAAGCAAACAGACCATAAACTTTTTTCCGAACGGATAAATCTGTAATAACTTGGATAAAGTTGCCTCCCATTGCGTCTCCTCCTGACTAACCGATTAAAAATTAACATTAATTGTTACTGTAAATTTATAAATGAGGATTACCTCTCGTCTCCCTCTAATTTAGCTCTGGCTTCTCCCAAAGAAGAGCTACACCTGCAGTTTCTCAAATACAAAGACTTGAAATAAATCCTATAGGTAATACGCAAAAGGCCGCATGAATTAACTTCCGGCGCTTTCCCCGGCGAAGTTCCCTTTTGCTAAATTTCTGCCATTAGTTTAAGTTTTACCTAATTATGGTAAGTCCGAAGCCACTTAAAATCAATCCCATTTAGCGACCTATAATCCTTTTTAGCGGAGATCCACTTAACTCTTTTTAGTACAACAATTTAATTATTAATCGCGGGGTTACAACTAATCCCAATATTGCCCTTAGGGGCTAAACCCTATCAATCCCCCCTTTTTTCAGCAATTTTATCAGTAGATTTTCAAGGACGTTTGGAGTTTTAATATTGTTATACCAAAAATTATTCCCCCTTTTTCTTTGTTTTCTGTGACGATTAGTATAGAGACGTTCTCAGCCGGCTCTTTCCGTTTTTAAAATCACCTGGGACTACTGTACACTGAATCAGGTTTAGGGAATTTAATTCTGCTGAATTGCTAAATCACGATTTCTTTATTATCTTCTGAGCAAAGTTGAAAATATGACGGCCCCAAAACCTGCCTTTGTCAATTTTCCCATCAGACACCCCTGGTTCATTGTCGCCGCCGTTCTGGCACTCACCCTAATTCTGGGTTTGCAGATTCCTAATATTCAGATCGATACCGACCCTGAAAACATGCTGTCGGAAGAAGAGTTTGTGCGCGTTTTCCACAACAGGGTGAAAAAGGAATTTTCGCTCTACGACATGATTGTGCTGGGAGTGGTCAACGAGGACAACGAATCCGGAGTATTCAATCCCTCCACCCTCGGCAAGGTATATGAACTGACCCGGAACATTGAGACGCTGGAAGGCGTTATACCTGTGGACCTTCTGGCGCCCTCCAAAGTTGACGATATCCAGCAGGCGGGCCTGGGCACGGTTCGCTTCGAGTGGCTGATGCCCTCCCCCCCCAAGACCGCTGAGGAGGCCCTGCGCATCCGCGATCGGGCGCGGGAAAATCCCATGCTGTACGGCACTCTGCTGTCGGAGGACGGCAAGGCGCTGTGTCTGTATATTCCCATTCAATCGAAAACCATGAGTTACCGGATCGCTGCTCAAGTGCGCGAGCATTTCAGCAAGTTTAATGGGCCGGAACAATACTACATCACCGGCCTGCCGGTGGCGGAAGATACCTTCGGTATTGAAATGTTCAGGCAGATGGCGATTTCGGCCCCGCTGGCGGGACTGATTATTTTCATACTGATGTGGATGTTTTTCCGCAGTTTCCTCCTGGTCATGTCCTCCATGATCGTTGCGGGGGTCACGGTGATCTGCACCATGGGACTGCTGATCGGCATGGGATACACCGTGCACATCATGAGTTCCATGATTCCCATCTTTCTGATGCCCATTGCGGTGGTCGATTCCATCCATATCCTGAGTGAATTTTTCGATCGCTACCAGATTTATAAAGACCGCCGGGAAACCATCGTGCACGTCATGCAGGAATTATTCAGTCCCATGCTGTATACCAGCCTGACCTCGGCGGCGGGTTTCGCTTCTCTCGCCCTCACCCCCAACCCACCGGTCCGGGTGTTCGGGATTTTTGTAACCATCGGCATTCTGCTGGCGTGGATTTTGACCATCCTGTTCATTCCGGCCTTTATCATGTTACTCAAGGAAGATTCCCTGAAATCGTTCGGACTGAATCATGCCGCTTCCGATAAACCCTCCGCACTGGAGCGGTGGCTCAAGCCCCTGGCGGGATGGACCTTCAGGCACTACCGCGCCATTGCCGGATGGTCCGCGGGGGTTATGGTGATTTCCGCCATCGGCATCAGCCTGATCGTCATCAACGACAATCCTGTTAAATGGTTCGAGAGCAAGCATTCCATTAGAGTCGCCGACAAGGTGTTGAACGCGCACTTCGGCGGAACCTACATGGCCTATCTGGTGCTGGAGGAAGGACGGAATGAGGCGGGATTTCAGCAGGAGGTTGGCGCCATCCGCAAAGAATTATCCGGACGCATCGAAGAACTCCAAACCGATGTTCCTCAGCTTTTGAATATCCAAAACGATGCCCTGAATCTTGTTACGGAGTTTTCCGAACATCAAAAATCCTCCGCAGATTTTTCTGTCGCAAAATTGCTACAGATGCTGGAAGACCGTGCGGTCGAGCGGACTCGAACCGCCGGGCAGAATGCCGAGGCCTGGGATGAAGTCAGTCTCCTTTTCAATGAACAAAAGGTCAAATATCAACCTTTTAAAAATCCTGAAATACTGAAAACCCTGGAAAATCTGGAAGAAGCCTTGATGCAATCCGGAGCGGTCGGAAAGGTCAACTCCGTGGTCGATGTCATCAAGAAAGTGCATTACGAATTAATGGAGGGCAACAAGGAATTCAACGTGATCCCGAAAACCCCCGCCGCCGTGGCCCAAACTCTGCTCTCGTATCAAAACAGCCACGATCCGGATGACCTCTGGCACCTGGTAACTCCCGATTACCAGAAAGCCAATTTGTGGATTCAGTTGAAGAGCGGAGACAACAAGGACATGGAGCCCGTCCTTAAAACAGTTGAGGATTTTTTTAAAAACAACTCCCACAAAGGTAATTTATCGGCACAGTGGGCCGGCCTGACCTATTTGAATGTCGTCTGGCAGGACAAAATGGTACACGGCATGCTCAACTCCCTGATGGGAAGTTTCGTTATGGTCTTCCTGATGTCGGCATTTTTATTCCGCTCGGCTTTATGGGGCCTGCTGTGCATGGTTCCGCTGACCGTCACTATCACTTTGGTTTATGGGTTGATCGGTTTTATAGGAAAAGATTATGATATGCCGGTAGCGGTGCTTTCCGCCATGACTCTGGGTTTGTCGGTGGATTTTGCCATTCACTTTCTGCAGAGGTCGCGTTCGGTATATCTGCGGACGAACCGCAATTGGGGCAAAGCGGTCGAGGAAATGTACGGCGAACCGGCCCGCGCCATCTCGAGGAATATTCTGGTCATCGCGGTGGGATTCACGCCACTGCTGATTTCGCCGCTGATCCCTTACCAGACCGTTGGATTCCTGCTGGCCAGCATCATGGTCGTGTCTGGCGTTGCGACGCTGTTGATTCTGCCGGCTCTGATTCGTATGATGGAAACAAGACTTTTTAAAAACAGGTAATAAAAACCTGCCAACAGGAGCGCCTTATATATATGGAAAATTTTAAACTGCGTAATCTATTTTTGGTCGCCGGAATGTTAATCGCAGGGTGGTTCGCGGGGCCCACGAGCGAATGCGCGGCCCAGGAAAAATCGCTTTCCGTCCAGGAAATTGTCGACCGGTCAAACCTGGCGGCTTATTATCAGGGAAACGACGGGCGAGCGGAAGTCAACATGACGATTACCGATGCGCAGGGGCGCACGCGCGAGAGGCGATTCACTATTCTGCGGCGCGATACAAAGGACGGTGGCGAGCAGAAATTTTACGTTCATTTCTCCCGCCCGGCGGATGTCCGCAATACGGTGTTTATGGTATGGAAAAATATCGGTAAAAGCGACGACCGGTGGCTTTATCTCCCCGCCCTGGACCTGGTCAAACGCATCGCCGCCAGCGACAAGCGGACCAGTTTTGTCGGATCACATTTTTTCTACGAAGATGTTTCGGGTCGCAATCCGGATGACGATAAGCACGAGTTGACCGAAACCACCGGCCAGTACTACGTTCTTAAAAATTCTCCCAACAACCCCGACGAGGTGGAATTTTCCTATTACCAACTCTGGCTCGATAAGCAAAACTTTCTCCCCATAAAAGCCGAGTACTATGACAAAAACAATAAAAAGTACCGCATGGTGGAAGCTCTGAAAATAGAGACCATCCAGGGCCATCCCACAGTCACCGAAGCCAGGGTGACGGACCTCGCATCGGGAGGAAATACCGTGAGTGTGTTTTCTGAGATTCAGTACGATCTGGGTATCGAGGACTCTATCTTCACCGAACGTTACCTGAGACGCACCCCCAGGAGATGGCTTAAATGAAATTAAAACTCGGAGTTTTATTACTGGCGATCGTTTTTTGGAGTAGCTCCACGGTCAGCGCGGCCGAAACAAAGGACTGGCGAGAGGGTTTGCCCTTTAATCTTCATGGTTTCATCGAAGGGGGACTCGGTATCCGCACTCAAAACGACCCCAACCAGCATCATGATGTCAATTATTCCGAGTTGAGACTCCAACTGGAAGCCTCCAAGGCGCTGGAGTCGGTGGAGTTCAAACTCCGCCTCGACCTGTTCCGGGACGAAGCCCTGCACGAATTCAACTCCGACCTGCGGGAAGCCCACGCCACCTTCACCCCCAGCGACATTCTGGATTTAAAAGTTGGACGTCAGATACTGACCTGGGGCACCGGCGATCTGATTTTTCTGAACGACCTGTTTCCAAAAGATTTCCAATCCTTCTTCATTGGACGTGAAGAAAGTTACCTGAAGGCGCCCTCCAATTCGGTCAAATCCAGTTTCTTTTTTGAGATGTTCAATCTCGATCTGGTGTGGAATCCATTATTCAATTCCGACCGGTTTGTGAACGGCGAGCGTCTTTCCTTTTTCAATCCCTTCCTCGGCCGCAAAACCGGGGAGCGTGAGGAGATGAGTTCCCGTGAACCGGAAACCTGGTTCAAGGATTCGGAAATCCATTTGCGCGCATTTAAAAACGTGAAGGGATATGAGCTGGCGCTTTACGGTTATTACGGATTTTTCAAAAATCCGGGCGGCTTCAACCCAGCGGGCGAGGCGGTTTTTCCCCGCCTGGCGGTATATGGCGCCAGTGTGCGTGGCAACGTGCTGAAGGGCATCGGTAACCTGGAAATCGCTTATTACGATTCATTGAAAGACCCGCGCGGCACCAATCCGAATGTCAACAACAGCCAGTTCCGGTTTCTGATGGGTTATTCCCAGGAGTTACTGACGAATTTCAATATCGGGTTCCAGTATTACCTGGAGCACATGGTTCAGCACAACCGCTTCATGGCGAACCTGCCGCCGGGAGCTTTCGCGCAGGATGAAAACCGCCATACCTTTACCGTCCGCCTGACACAAATGCTGATGCAGCAAAACCTGCGCCTTTCATTGTTTACCTTTTATGTTCCGTCCGATGGCGAGGCCTACCTGCGACCCATCGTGGACTACAAGGTGAGCGATGCCTGGTCCGCCACGGTGGGCGCCAATCTTTTTGCAGGCGACGGACAAAGCACATTTTTCGGCCAGTTGGATGACAACTCCAACCTGTACGCCCGCGTTCGATACAGCTATTGAAAATGGAATTACAGGGATGAGTTCAGGCGGGGCCGATCCAGGTGCGCCAGTCGTCACCGATCATCCCCTTGTCGCGATAACGTTGCAGGGCGCTTTGACAATGGCAGGAGCGCTCCAGGTCGTTCAATAGAGTCAAACCCGCGGCCAGAATGGCGGGGAAGCGCTGAACCGATTGCTCCACCACCGATTTTTCCTGATCCGTTTGCATGCCCTCAAACAATTGCCCGCTTTTGAATTCCCGATCCACCGTTCCCTCGGCGTAGTTCGTCAGGTAGCACACCGGCGCGTAGCACATCTCCAACTCGCGCGCGAGAAATGTCTCCGGCGCCAGTGTCATGCCCACCAGGTCGGCCCCGATGATCCGGAACTTTTTGATCTCCGCCGGCGATTCCAGGCGCGGCCCTTCGGTGCACACATACACCCCTTCTTCATGATGCGGAAAGCCGGAATGATGCACCGCCTCGTGGAGGGTTTCCCGCACCTCCGGACAAAAGGGGTGGCTCTGCCGGATGAACCCGACGCCGCTGTTTTTGAAAAAAGTGGATTCGCGCCTGCGGGTTTCGTCAATGATGTCGTGCGGCACCACAAACTCACCCGGCTTGAACGCGGTGTTGATGATGCCGGGGCCCGACCAGGAAATGATGCGCTCGACACCGCACTCCTTGAGCGCGTAAATATTGGCGCGGTAATTAACAAAAGAGGCGGTCAAAGAATAATCGGTTTCGCCGTGGCGGGATAAGAACAGGAACGACAGTTCTCCAGCCTGGAACCGGTGAACGGGAGCGCTGGGCCCGAAAGGCGTCTCAATAATCCGGCTCTCGGTTTCCTCTCCCAGGCAGTTCTGGGACAACAAATGGTAGGCTCCGCTACCTCCGATGACAGCCAGTCGTTCATTCATGGCGCGTGGGGATCAATCCAGATAGGTTTCGATATCGCCGACATAATGCGCGGCGGAATCACGAATTTTACGGGATTCTTCTTCAGTAAGCGGCCGTTTGACCCTGGCCGGCGAACCCATCACCATACTGCCCGGCGGAATTTTCGTCCCAGGCGTCACCAGGGAGCCGGCGCCCACAATACAGTTCTCTCCCACCTCGGCGCCGTCCATCACCACCGCACCCATACCGATCAGGCATCGGTTTCCTATGGTACAGGCATGCAGGGTGACATTGTGCCCGACCGTAACTTCGTCGCCAATGATCAACGGAAGCGTCCGGCGCGCCACATGCAGGACACACCCGTCCTGAATGTTGGTCCGCTTGCCGATGCGGATGTAATTGACGTCGCCGCGAATGACGGCATTGAACCAGACACTGCTTTCCTCACCGATGACCACATCGCCAATCACTTGAGCGCTTTCGGTAACCCAGGCAGAAGAATGAATTTGAGGTTTTGTATCTTTAAAAGGATGAATCATAATTTCAGAACTTTCCTTTTCCGGCCTGGACCAGGCCTGTTCGATCAATTCATGGGTGGCGTGACAAATTGTCCGTTATATTACTCTTATAATAACCGTCCCGGCAACCTGACTTTAATTTCAGATAGGAGGCATTATAATGCTTAACAGCGGTTTTTTCCGTTAATATTTTCATTAACCCCCCTCCTGCATGGCTTCCTGCCACCTGATCCGTCTTCCGTTTCAATTGCAATTACAGGGATATACCCTTAACCTGAAAAAAATGAAATATAAACATTCCCAGAGTTTTTCCCTATACGGCTCCGAATCACTATGACCCACCCGGCGGCATCACCAGGCAATTCAGAAGTCCCCGAAAATTTACCCCAGTATAAAGCCGATGTCTGGGGCCTGCCCGCTATTTTGATATTGGGATTGTTCATGGCGGCCGTCAGCTGGCAAAAATGGGCCGACCTGATCGTCGACTACGGCCAACAGCTGTATCTCCCCTGGCAAATATCCGAAGGAAAAGTTCTGTACCGGGATTTGGATTATTTATTCGGACCTTTTTCCGCCTACTTGCATGCCCTGCTGTTCAAGATATTCGGACCCGGCATCATGGTTCTGGCCTGGTTCAACCTGGGCCTGGTGGCTATTCTTAGTATTTTGATCTATCAGTTATTCAAATATTTTTCCGGCCCGCTGACCGCCACCTTGGCCACCCTGGCGTTTTTAGGAATCTTTGCTTTCGGCCAATACAGCGGAGGAGGCAACTTCAACTTTGTCTGCTCATATGTTTACGAACTGGCTCACGGGGTCTTCCTGAGCTTTCTCATCCTGTGGCTGTTCACCCAAACTCTGGAAAACCCTGACCGTTTTAAGCTGACACTTATCGGTCTACTCACCGGTCTGGTGTATCTGACCAAACCCGAAGCGTTTCTGGCCCTAGCCACCGCGCTGTTCCTGGGATTTTATTTCCTGGACAGAAAACAGGCTCTTCCAAAAAATTCCCTGTTGCTGTTGATAGGCACTTTTCTAACCGGACCCGTTTTAGCCACAACATATTTCAGTTTCCAGATGCCTTTATCGGAAGCGCTGTTTTATATATTGCTTCCCTGGCTCCATGTTTTCGGCTCGTCCATCAGCGAGCTCCCCATGTATCGCTGGGTTCTGGGTACCGATTACTTAGGTGCAAACATTGCAAAAATGTTTTCCTATTTAATGCTCATCGCCGGATTCTGTGCGGTTTTAATTTTGATGAACCGGTGGCTGGGCCGGTTTAAGCAAAAAGCCTGTTTAGTGGGATGGGGTTTTTCACTGCTTGCCATTGTCTCTATCGGGCTCTGGGTTCAGCTTTTTCCGTTATTTGATTTACCCCGCTGTTTGCCGCTGATTGTTCTTCCCTACTGCCTGTATCTGGCTTACGGGTTACTAAAGGGGCAACAAACCATCTCCAACCAGCGTCTGGGACTCCTGGTATTTTCTGTCTTCTCTTTGGTATTGATGTTCAAAATGATTTTCCACGTTCAAGTGGGGCATTATGGCTTTGCGTTGGCTCTCCCCGCCATGCTGGTATTGATCCATATTCTCACACACGAGATTCCAAAGCGGATTTTTGCCCAATCGAACCCGGACAATTTCTACCGCCCGGTGGCCGTAACGATGGTCGCCGTCTTCATCGCCCTGCATGTTCAATTTGAATATAAAATTTATTTTCTCAAGGGTCAGCCGGTTGGAAAAGGTTCGGACGTCCTGCTTGATTACCATCCTTTTTTGAACAAGCGCGGCGTTATCTTCAATGCCGCCATGGATTTTATTGAGAAAGAAATCCCTGCCGATTCTCATTTCGCCGCCATTCCTGGGGCCATAACTCTGAACTTCATGACACGAAGAGAAAGCTCTCTCAAATATGTTTACCTGGATCCGGGGGCTTTCCAGTTGATTGGAGACTTTCAGATTTACGAGGATCTTCAGAAAATCCGTCCTCCCTACATCGTTCTGGTGGAACAGAAATTTTCACAACAGGGTCGGACCCATTTTGGGAAGGATTTTGGCAAACACATTTTGCGGTGGATTCACTCCAATTATTTTCTGATTCAACAGTTCGGGGCCGAACCGTTTAAATCGGAAGAATTTGGCATTCAGATTATGAAAAGAAAGCCACCCCTGAACTCCTGAATAGAACACGGCAACCCAATCCGGTTTATTCAACCGCAACTGACGACCCGCCAACAGGCGAGGCTTTTGTTTCCTCGAATTTTTTACTGATGAGCGCCTGGCTTTTGTCGGCCATGATTCTCCGGTCTGCTTCCCCGGTGACTGCCGGGAAAACCCAGACCAGAACGTTCAAGCGCGGATGCTTGAGCAGGCGGATCATACTCTCCATAAATGTGATGCCTTCGGGCCAGCAGGCCACGGAGGGTTCTCCATCATCATAATACCGTATCATAACGGGAATAACGGAGCTTCCCGCCTGCACCGCCGCTTCAAAGGCGGACGATTTGAAATGCTCCACCTGATTCCCCGGCGTGGCTCCGCCTTCGGGAAACACCGCCACATGAAAACCCGCCCGGAGCCGGTCCGATATTTCCCGGACCATCCCGATGACCTGGGTTTTACGCGCCCGGTCAATAAAAATAGTCCCGGCCAACCGGGTGAGCAGGCCAATGACTGGCCATGAGCGAACATCACTTTTGGAAACAAAAGACACATGGAAACATGCCGCCAGCACAAAAATATCCACCGAACCAATATGGTTGGATACCAGCAGTGCCCCGCCGGAGTTCCCTGTCGTTCCCTCGCATTGAATGCGTATGTTCATTACCCGGCAACACAGTCTGCCCCATAGTTTCTGCAGAAAGGCAATCACTGCCCTACGAGTCCTCTGGAAGGGACTGAGTATGGCCGTTGCCACCAGGGCAATAAGGCCCAACACCAGTTGGATGACTGCCAAACCGGCCAGTCTGTATATCAAGCGGAAATAACCCATCGGCTCCTTCGTGCTTTAAAAATGCTCCGGCTTCTTCTTTTTGAATCCCATTATATCGACTCCAACCACTTGCCGAAATTCTTCCCAATAGGATTGTAACATTCCCGGCAGTGTAATATCCCTGGCAACGTCTATCCCCAAACTTTCCAGCATTGCCTTCCCCACATGAGACCAGGCTAAATGGCCGCGCAACCAGCCATAGTGAATCTTATCCATGCCCAGAAACTGTTCCGTGGCCGGTATCATAGTTCCATACCGGCAGGCGGACTCCCGCAAAAACCGGTTGACCTCGATGATTCCCGCCATCGCCGTATCATAAGGAACCCGCGAATAGGGAAACAACAGTGTGCGAAGGATATAGAAGGTAAGAGGATGGATACCTTCTTCGGAAGCGACCGGCAAAGGAGTGTAAAAAATTTTCGAATGAAGCGACTGAAGCCTCTCGAACACCCGTTCAAGAGTGGTAATTAATTCCCCGGTCGGCACCCCGTACATGATATCGTTGCCGATATCGGTAACCAGCGCGATAATCTGAGCCCCGGACTCCGCCTGCTCTTGCGCCTTTTCAAATAGTTCGCTGGATTCAATCGGAGGATACTTTACGCTCAATAACCCGCCAAAGGCGTGATAGGCCCGTCCGGGACCGGTGGCAATCAATACCTGGACCTTCCGGGGATACAGACAGACCTTCATGAACCGGGACAGAGCGAAGCATCCGCGCGACAGGTTACTGGCTCCCATCAATATCAGCACAACCGGTGTGTCCGGTAAAATGGGGGGAACGACTGCCGACTTCTCATCCAGCATCATGAAACCTCGTGATCAGCGGTTGAATGAATTCGCCACTCGATCAATATACACGAAATTATTTTACAGACATATTTGGGGCAGGCACTCTTAAGGATAAGACCGGTATTCTTTGGGAAGGTTGGCGCGATCCGCTCTGCTCTCCAGTGCCTGATGGAGTTTTTCGTAATGGGCGATTAATTTTTTAACCTTCATGGATTGTTGTAAATCGCCGCGAACATGATATGAGGCCCGCTTGAGATTCCGAAGCGTCCCGGCATAGGTTTCATATTTTTTCTTCCACCAGCCTTCGTTCTTTCCGTCCCACAGCTCGTCTCCCGGATCGCCCAGCGGTTTCAGAATCAGCTCGGCCTTCTCCCGGTCCATTTCCACTTTAAATTCACCCAGGAAAGCCATACCGAGGAGCCCATCCATTCCTTCCATATGAGGATTGGTGGTTGCTTCGACATGGGAAATTTCGGCCTCGCCGAGCTTAAGGGAATCCAACACAAACAGCGGAGCTTCCACCTTGCCGCCGGCGGTATTGAGGTCGATTTTCGGGAGGTGGGAGTTATGATAAATCCCAAGACGTTCCCCCACCCGGTCGGACAGGACGATCATGGTCGCGCCGGTATCGACGATCAAGTCCGCCGTCACCGAACCATTGAGAAGAACCTGCACCACATAATGCCCCCCGCGGGCCAGCCGGGCCTTGATGACATGAACTCCAGTCGTTTTTTTGGGATACGCCAGCTTCACCGATGTCGGGGACTCTGCAGGAACGCCCTTCATGGTTTTTAATTCGCCCTTTTTCCGGTACTGGGGAGGAATTTTGGAAAGGCTGTCGGTAAAATGAATATTACCTTTATCATCCGTCCATTTGAAAATGGCGGATTGGGAGGGAGACGCTAACACTAAAACCAATAATACACCCAGGGCGCAGGAAACTTTAGTCCATCGACTCGAAGGATATGGGTTTGACATAAACGTCTCTGGGTTTGATTCCGTCCGAAGGTCCAACCACGCCTTCGCGTTCCATAATTTCAACCATGCGCGCCGCCCGGTTGTAGCCGACGCGCAACTTTCTCTGAATCATCGAAATCGATGCCTGGCGTTCGCGTGCAACGAGAGCAACGGCCTCGTCGTATTTCTCGTCGAACTCCTCTTCCTCTTCTTCCTTGCCGGCGGCTTCGACCACCCGCTCGAACACATCTTCCTGGTATTCGGGCTTTTTCTCCTGATCCTTGATGAATTTCAGGAGCCGGTTGATTTCCTCGTCGCTCACCATGGCCCCGTGGATTCTATGAATCTTGGAAGTCCCCGGGGGAAGAAACAACATATCGCCTTTGCCCAGCAATTTCTCAGCACCGACGCTGTCCAGGATCGTCCTGGAATCCACGCGCGAAGTAACCTGATATGATATTCGCGCCGGGAAATTGGCTTTGATGATACCCGTCAACACATCGACAGAAGGTCTCTGGGTGGCCACAATCAGGTGAATCCCTGCCGCGCGGGCCATCTGCGCCAGCCGCGTCAGCGAGTCTTCCACGCCCTTACAGGCCACCATCATCAGATCCGCCAGTTCGTCGATTATAATTACAATGTAAGGGAGTTTGGTCGGAATTTCCATCTCTGTTTGCTCGGCGGTGAACTCTTCGCTCAGGATTTCCGCCGTCCCGGCTTCCCCTACCGGTTCTTTTATTTTGTTTTTCCATCCTTTAGGCTTACGCTTGCGATCGTTCTCCGATTGCAACTTTTCCACCATTTGATTGAATCCGGAAATATTTCGCACGGATTTTTCGGCCATCATCTTGTAGCGCCGCTCCATTTCCGAAACCGCCCATTGCAGGGCCGCCGCCGCCTTTTTAGGATTAGTCACCACCGGCGCGATCAGGTGCGGAATACCATCGTACATATTCAGCTCCAGCATTTTCGGATCGATCATGATCAGCTTCACCTCTTCCGGTGTCGCGTTGAGAAGGAGACTGCAGATCATGGTATTGATTCCCACCGATTTACCGGAACCGGTGGAACCCGCCATCAAAAGGTGCGGCACCTGCGCCAGATCTTCGGTGACCGGGCGGCCGATATGGTCTTTACCCACTGCCAGTGCCAGCCGCGAATTGGTTTCCTGAAACGAATCCGAACAGATGATTTCCTTGAACGATACCGTTTCCCGTTTCGGGTTGGGCAGTTCGATCCCGACCACCGACTTCCCGGGGACGGGTGCCAGTATCCGCACGCTGGGTGCACGCATGGCCAAAGCCAGGTCGTCGGTTAAGGAAAGAATGCGGCTGACCTTGATTCCCGGCGCCGGTTCGTATTCGTACAATGTGATGACCGGGCCCGGAAGAACCTGCACCACTCTTCCGTCCACGCCAAAGTCTGCCAGTTTCTTTTCCAGAATAGTGGAGTTGAGCATCAGCTCTTCGCGCATCTTCTCCACGTTCCGGACCTCGGTCGGGTCGTTCAACAGGGTTACGGGAGGAACCTGATAACCGCCTGAGTCATTTGCAAAGGGAAAGTTTTTCTGAATGGCAAACTCTTCTTTCTTTTCTGGTTCCTGGTCCTTTTTTTTCAGCTTTGGAGAATCGTCGAGAGTTTTCGGGGTGGGGGACAACAGCTCGCGCGAAACGATTACCGGCTCGCTTAACCGGCGCACTTTAACTTTCTCTCTGCGGGCGGACTTCCAGATGCGTAATGTTTCACCCAACCATTCCTTGCATTGCCCGGCAATTTGTATCAGCAGACTTCCCACGGCGCGAATACTCTGCAGAGCCCATCGCAACAGGACCATAAAAGCGAATCCTGTAGTCTGAATCAGTTTATTGGCCGGCACGCCCGACATGGCGAGGGCCGACACAAACATCGTCAAAATTAAAACCAGATGAGCCCCGACCACGCTCAACCAGGTCACCAGCATTTGGGAGGTATGCGTTCCGACCAGCCCGCCTGTTTGAATATCTTTTCCAAAAAAAGGATCGTCCGAAAATTGCAGGGCCAGCAGGGAACACAGCGCTCCCAGGAACAATGCTCCGAAAGATAAAACCAGTGGCCAGCGGCGAATCTCCTGTCCTCGAATTACCGCCCATCCCACAAGAACCGCAACCAGCGGGAAGGCAAACGCCCCGGTCCCGAATACCCGAACCAATCCATCGGCCATATAGGACCCCACCAAACCCCCGTAATTGTGAATGCGTTCGCCCTGGGTGGAAAACTGGTTGAATGAAGGATCATGCCCGTTGTAGGAAATCAACGCGATCATGGCAAACAATGCCAGACCGACGGTTCCAATTCCCAGAAAATCCCGGGTCAGGGTATGTTTAATAGCCGGTGCAGGATCGTATATTTTTTTGGCACTCATTATTTTGAACTCACATTTTTTTGAGGGGTTATCAATCGCTGAACGGTATCCTGGAGGATGGTGTTTCTCACCTCATGTTCAAGGTCGGGCTTGGGATAATCCAGGTTGTAATGCAGGCCACGGCTTTCTTTGCGTTCCAAAGCGCCGTTGATAATCAACTGGGCGGTGATCGCGATATTGCGCAGTTCCAGCGTATCGCGCGTGATATTGAAACTCCAGTAATACTCCTTGATTTCTTCCAGCAACATTTCCACCCGGCGCTGTGCGCGGTGCAGGCGTTTGTCGGAACGCACGATGCCGACATAGTTCCACATCAACCGGCGGATTTCGTCCCAGTTGTGGGAGACGACGACCGACTCGTCACTTTCCACCGCAGACCCGCTGTCCCATTCCGGCAGGCGTTCCTGAGCCTGCTCCAGGCTCCTGGAGGATTTATTTAATTCGGCGGCCTGGACTGCGGCTCGATGCGAGAGCACCAATCCTTCCAGCAGGGAATTACTGGCCAGACGGTTGGCCCCATGCAATCCGGAATAACACACTTCACCGGATGCGAACAGACGCGCGATGTTGGTCTGGCCGTTCAGATCCACCATCACTCCGCCGCACATATAGTGCGCCGCCGGAACTACCGGAATCGGTTGCTCGGTCATATCAAAACCAAATTCTTTGCAGGTCTTGTAAATATTCGGGAATCGTTCCCGCGTGCGGTAGCCTTCCAGATGAGTGACATCAAGGTACACGCAGTCGTCACCGCTTTTTTTCATTTCGTAGTCGATGGCGCGGGCCACTACATCGCGCGGCGCCAGGCACCCCAGGGAATGATAGTTTTCCATGAAGGTGTCGCCGTTTTTAAGGCGCAGGATACCGCCTTCTCCGCGCACCGCTTCCGAAATCAAAAACGATTTCGCCTGTGGATGGTATAAGCAGGTGGGGTGAAATTGGAAAAACTCCATATTGGCGATCTTCGCCCCGACGCGATAGGCCAGCGCGATGCCGTCGCCGGTGGCGGTGTCTGGATTGGACGTGTACAGATACACTTTACCCGCCCCGCCGGTGGCCAGGAGAATGGCTTTCCCGACAAAGGTAATTACCTCACCGGTTTTTTCGTTCAAAGCATACAGGCCGAGTGCCTCATCCTCCCTGCTTCCGGGTTGGATCGAGGAATCGATGTTGGATCGGGTGATGATATCCACCCCCATGTGATAGGGATAGATTTCGATATTCGGTTTGGAGCGGACGGCTTCGATCAGGGCGCGTTCTATTTCCCAGCCGGTGAGGTCATCGGCGTGAAGGATGCGGCGCTTGGAGTGACCCCCTTCGCGCGTCAGATGGAAGGTGTCTTCCCCCTGGGTGCGGGTGAACTGGGTTCCCAACTGAATCAGTTCCCGGACACGGGCCGGCCCCTCGCGGACGATGCAGCGGACCACATCCTCCTGGCACAAACCGCGGCCGGCTTCGATGGTATCCGACACATGGAGGTCGACCGAGTCGTCCTCCGCCATGACCGAGGCGATTCCCCCCTGCGCGTAGCGGGTGGCAGATTCCTCCACGGCATCTTTGGTAATCAGTGCAACGGAGCCGTACTCAGCAATTTTCAGGGCAAAGGTGAGACCGGCAAGGCCGCTACCGATAACGA
The DNA here is from genome assembly GCA_029879645.1 of Nitrospinota bacterium. Taxonomy (GTDB): domain Bacteria; phylum Nitrospinota; class Nitrospinia; order Nitrospinales; family Nitrospinaceae; genus SZUA-226. The sequence goes on along the minus strand of JAOUPX010000061.1, from coordinate 675 downwards.
TGTAATCCCGAGCGACTTTCATAATCGCCATTATATGGACTTAACCCTTTAAAATCAATAGGATAATAGGCGGGGGTCTATTGCGAAGGTTCGAAATCGGGTGCTGATCGGGTAGGCACCAGAAATGGATATAACCTTTTATTTAATTTGGGTTGGCCCGTTTACAATTTGGGCTTCCGGTTTGTTTTCCAAGTCTGTCAAGGCCGTGTGAGGGAATCCTAATGATGCCCTTTTTAAAGGTCGGCAGAAGGGAAGGACAATAAGGATGAGCAGGGAAATGCCGCTGATGATCAGACCCTCTTTAAAGCCTTCCGGGAAGAAGTCGAATTCCAGGGTATGTTCTCCCGGACTCAGTTGCACTGCCCGGTAAAAATGATTGGCCCTCAGAATTTTTTGTTCCTTGCCATCAACCGTTACGGTCCAGCCGGGAAAATAGGAATCCATCAGCACCAGAAATCCGTTCCCTTCCTGAGAGGTCTTCACCGTCACATGATTGGGGCGATAGGTCACTTCCTTAACCTCCCCTTGGAAATGAGGAGTCGACTGGAAATCTACAAGCTCGCTGAGCACCACTTTTTTAAGAGGATCGAATTTTTCATCGTAATAGGTATTGAGTACATGGCCCTGTCCCGGCTCAACCATATCCGGGACCAAAAAAGCGCGCGGGAGCGAATC
>JAOUPX010000060.1 GCA_029879645.1 Nitrospinota bacterium | reverse complement strand
TCCCATTTCCTTTATCCAAAATGGGGTCAAGTCTCTTCTTGACTACATAAGGAATCCTTCCAAACACTAGCTCACCTCCACCGCAACCGATACCTATACCTGTACCTACACCTACACGGAAAACGGGGAACTGTTGACCAGGGTCGACGCATCGGGAACCACGACGTATAGCTACAGTGTTTTGGGGAATCTGAAAGCGGTATTATTTCTTTTGGAGGAAGTCGGAAAGTTTGTCGAAGGTGGCGGCGAAATATTCGTGGGAATAGGTGACGCCGTTGTGATGCAGGAGTTCTTCCAGTTCGTCTGGAATTTTGTCTTTGGGAGGATATTCAAACTCATCCACCATCAGAGGCACGATATTCCTTTGCGTGCTGATGGCGTGCGCGATTTCCCTTCGTAACCAGTCGTCATGAAATTCGCACCGGTCCATGGTGCCCGGAGACAGCACCACCACGAAATTGGGAACGGATTCGATTTCCCGCAACAACCGTTCACCAAACTGTTTCGGCCCCAGGTCGTCAACATCCAGAAAAGACAGATGCCCCCGCTTTTTTAATTCCGATTGCACGATACGGGCCATGATGGAGCCGGTCTCCCTGCGGTAACTGATGAAGGTGGTTTTTTTCTCTGCGGGCTTGATGGCCAGCACCGCGCTTCCCTGGGTGGCCAGTTCCGGTTGCACCTTTTTGATTTTATCAACAATGCGATAGTCCCACAGCACCGCCATCGACGCGCTGAACACGCCTAAAAACCCGCCAATCATCAGGTCCGGCGTCCAGTGAATTCCCAGAGTGAAGGAGGAGAGGATCACCGCCAACCCGGCGCAAGTCGCGGTATGTTTGAATTTCAACCGGTAGCGGTAGCAGACGAAAATCATCACCAGGATGAACGCGGCGGGCAGGCTGGGGAACGAATTGTCCGGCGCGCGGAAGGCCCGGTAATAGTCGACCCATCCGGTGGACCAGGTGTCGGACAGCAGAACAGCATGGGCTGCGGGAAAGGTCCATCGTTCCGGCACCGGGAAGAAAATAAAAAAGATCAGCGCGATGCCATAACTGATCGCCAGCCCCAGAGTCATGACGCGGAACGGGGTGATTTCCCGCCGGAAAAGCAAACCGGCTATCACCGCGAGCAGTAGCGCCGGAAACAGAATATAGAAGGAAAGGGAGTGGGCGATGACCACCGCCTCGCCCAGGTTATCGAATTGAGAGAAGTCCAGGTTCCCTTCCAATTCCATAAAGGTCTGGGCGATGTCGTACCCCAATTCATATTGGCCGGTGCTCTTCAGGTCCTTTTCGATCCGGGTCTCGGCATAGTTCAGGACAAACAGCGCGAGCAGTATGAAAAGCAATCCCAGCCGGTTATTTAAAATCCGATAACTCATGGTTTCTCTTTAAGACGATCCGGCGTTTTGGGTCTGAGGATTACCTCAACCAGGGCGAACAATGCGGCCAGGCCAAACAGCCCGATCAAAGCTTTCGTTGTTAACTTGTACATGTCGCCGGCGTTGGAAGTCCGCTCCAGGAAAACCCGGTAGGCGACGTTGCCCAGCGGCTCGAACACGAATCGTCCGTCCTCTTTCTTGGGGAATCCTTTCCCGTCCAGTTGGAAGGAATGAAAATCCGACCGGGTGACTTCCACATTGAAAGGCGTATCTACCGTGTATTCGTTGGTGTTGAAATCGGTCCATGTGATTTTTTGAACCTTCAATCCCTGCCCGAGGGGAATCCGGAAATCCACGTCCCGGAGGACCCGCGCCGTTTTATCGTCGAACGGCCAGACGTACCGGATGCGGTGCATTTTATTATCGATGACCCATTTAATGCGTCCAGCCAGGTTTTCCATGTCGCCCTTGCGGTAGCTGACCGCAAACTCCTGGGTCAAACCCGAATCCATGATGGAACTGGTCAGCAGGATCGAGTCGTCGTGCCGGGTTTCCAGCGTCCACAAAACGTCGAAGGCGCTATGGAAATCCTCATCGAAGAGCACCATTTCCGTTCCGGAAAAGCGCACCGCCTGACGGGCGGCTTCCAGATGTTTTTCATCGATCCCCGAATTTTCCTTCTGCGACTTGCGAATGTTGACCACCACCGGATGCGGGGTGCTTTTGGCCAGATGCCGCAATTCCGCCAGAAACTTCCTGGCCTTCGGGCTGGCGTTAAAATCTTCCCACTTCAGCACGTCTCCTTCATTAATGTCCGTAGCCTCCATCTTGCGAATGGATTCGAGGATTTGGTCTTTGATCTCCTTCCGGAAAGGCCGGATCACGATCAGAAGGTCATTGGGAGTCAAGTAGGGCATTTTGATGAACTTGAGATCGCCGTCGGCGTCGAACTTGTTTTTAACGCTTTCGCGGATCGCCGCAAATTCCACCTGCTGGCTTTTGATCAACGGAATCAGGTCCGCGGAAGTAGAGACTCCATCCGGGGACAGGCTGTGAATGGTGATGTACTTTTGCTTGTTCTGAGCCGGGGTGAACAGGGAATAGATGCCGTGTTCCTTGAAGAACAGGGAAGGCAGAAAATGGCTCGCCGTGCTGTATTTGCTGTGAAAGGCAAACCGCGCGGGAGTTTCCCTCAGTTTCAGGAGTTGGACGAAATCTTCAATCTGGGTTTTGGGGTGCTGGACGTGCCGAACAAAATCTTCCGGAGCGTCCGGCTTTTCGTAGCCGAAATCCTTGTGAACGACAAAGTAACTGTTGCTGGTCACCAGTTGCGATTCTTTTCCCGCGTAGGTTCCCAGGATTTCCATTTCCGCTCCCAGCATTTCCGCAACAACAAAAGCATACGGCGTGACGCGTGCCAGCAGGGGACCCTGTTTTTCAGCATTCCAGTCCACCAGAGTTTTGATGGCCGTCTCATACTTCAGGTCCTGCCCTTCAAAGGTCAGCGGAACTTTGTGGCGAAGATACTCCAACAGCTTCTGATCGGCCTGTTTGGTTTCCGCGTCGGGAGCCACCGACAGGAACTGGATGGGAACTCTCTGCTGGGCGGCGGCAGTTCCGGCAAGCACCAGGCACCCGAAGAGGGCCAGCGTCATCAAATAAAATACCGGGTTCCGCGCCATCTTATTGCTCTCCCAGGTGGTACATGCGGATTCTTCCAAAATTTTTGGGCAGGGGATGATTGCCCACGTACTCGCACCGGTAAGCCCCCGCCGCTTCCATGGAAAGCAGAGCGGCAAAAGGTTCCGTGACGTAGACCGATCCCACAGGAGTGCAGGGTTCCATCCGGGCCGTTTTGTTGACATGTGTTCCAAAATATTCCTTTTTGCGGGTGAGCGGGTTATAGCCCTCGAATATCGGGCCGACATGTGCGGCGACCCTCAACCCCAGGTCTTCGGGTAATTCCAGTTCGGCCAGATCTTCTTCCGAAAAAATACGAGTCAACTCCAGCGAAACGCGGGCCGCGGAGGAGACGGAATCAATGACCAGATAAATCGCGTCTCCCCAGGTATTGGCGAAAAGGATTTCTCCGGAGTGGTCGTTAAAAATCTGTTCCAGATGTTGGAACCATTTGGCGACAAACTGCGGCAGTTGTTTTTCCTTGAGACTGCTGTAGCCTTTGACATCGGCAAAAATCATGGCTTTCATGTGCCGCTTCAGTTCGATTTTCTGCGAGGCCGAAACGGGGAGCGGTGCCACCCCCTTGGAACGCGGTTCCGGAACCTGGATAATCAGGTTTTTTTGTCCCAGACCCTCCCACCGTTGCATGGCGGCGGCGGTGCCTCCCGGACTGGCCGAGGGCTGGCCGTTCCATACCGCAATCTGGTATGCCTGGGAACCCAGAGTTTGCGACCGGAGAGAAGCCAGGCCCATGATCTGCAGGGAACAGGCTTCATACAGCAGGTCGTAACCCGTGTATGCGTCTTCTACAATCTGATACACCGAGGCCGCGCGTTTCAGGGCCCGGTCGAATTTTGCTTCCCAGGCGGGACCTGCGGGAGAGACCGATGTGCGTTTGAATTCTTCTCGGGAAAACGGCAAGATAACGTTTAATTCTCCATTCTGGTTCAATATTTCTTCCGCCACCATCAGGTCCGCGCCGCAGGCCAGGGACCCAAAAGCGATTTTAATATTATACTGTTCCAGAAGGTTTCGGATCTGTTCGCGGAGCATGGGCTCGTCCGCGGGATCGATACCGGGGGACTTCCCCATCCCGTGTATGGTCTGGCCCATGAACGCGACGACCGTGGGGGGGCGGATGGCTTCTATGCAATCGGTCGCTATGCCCCGGTATTCGCAAATCAATGACAACTGCTTCCAAGTGGTGCTCAGTTTACCATAATCGGGAGCGTTGCTTCGACAGGCATGAGAAAGTATTGGCGCTATCTGGTCTTCGTTTCCCAACAGGAGATTGGCTTCCGCACGCGTCACCTCCACATAATAATCTTCGCCGCTGTAGACTACCGAGTTTTGGTTGCACAGTTTCAAGACCTCCCTGGCCAGGCGATGGCAGGACTTTTTATCGCCGATGATTAACGACAGGGTCGCGGCATTGATACCCGGGTAATAATTTTTGTTGATCCGGTACGCCGCAAGATACAGATCGCGGGCTTTCTTGCCGAGTGAGGTTTTGGTTGCAGGATCGGTGGCCTTTAAAAATTGATCCTTGTACAGGCGCGCTTCCAGGGAAAGGTTTTCCTCGGTCGGAGGAAGCAGGGCTTTCACTTTCCGGTACAAATGCTCCGCCTGAGTGGTCGCACCGCTCCTGGCAAGACTGAGGACGGCCAAATGAGCCAGGGTCGGGTCGGCGATTTCTCCATCTTCCAGAGATTTGTAGGCGACATCGTACACACCCACAAAGTCTCCTTTTTTAAGTAGTTCGCGCGCCTGGAAAATCAGCGGCTCAGAGCTCATGTCCTGAAAATCCTTTTATCATACTGAAATTAATAGCTTAAGGTGACATCCTATTCTAACGCAAAGGAGGCTATTTGATAAATGAAACCCGAATTTTCCAGTTTAGGCTTGAAACCGAAATCCATTGAAACTTGGGCAATTAGAGGGGGGTTCATTGATTTTTTCCAACGGGGGCTGAAAATATTTTAAAAATCCCACGGTTTTCCGGGATTCTCACGGTTTTTTCTGGCATTTCCGGTGCATTTTGGGAATTATTGAAGAATCTTTCCGATATAAGAAACCGATAGGGAATTATCAAGGGTTGTGTCGATGACCGATCCGGAGCAGAAAAAGAAGTGGCTCATAATGGGCCGGAATTATCCTGAATTTCTAACGCTTTGGAATAAAAACCACTGGCCCAAATTCGCGAAAAAAGTCTGGAGTCGTCCCGGTGTCCCGCTTATACTCAAATAAACACCTGAAAATCAATGTGTAACCGGCGTGTTGCAGGAAATGCCCATGACCCATTTTAATCAATTCTTGAAAATGCTGGCCCTCGCCGGGATGTATTTTTTCGCGTCCTGGCTAATCATTCAAGTGGGCCATCCGGTCGGTTTGAGTCTGCCAATATTCCCCGCCGCCGGGGTGGCATTGGGAGCTTCCATCTGTTGCGGCAACCGTCTATGGCCGGGGGTCTTTCTGGGGGCCCTGGTCTTTAACATCTGGTTTATGAATATTATGGGTACCTTTTCCGACCCTCTTGATGGGAAAGGAATATTAATAGCGGCCGGAATGTCTGTTGCGGCAACCGCCCAGGCGCTTTTTGGCGCCTTTCTGTTTAGGCGTTATGTCAGTTCACAAAACCCTTTGAATCGGACCAAAGATGTCCTGAGCTTTATCTTTATAGTGGCGTTAGTCGGCTGTATGGTCAGTGGTTCCATCAGTCTGACAATTCTGGGATGGGCAGGACAACTGCCCTGGAGCAAGTTTATAAATGAGATGGTGACCTGGTGGCTGGGGGATTTCATGGGAGTGCTTCTGGTTTCCCCGCTGTTTTTTGTATTTCGCCAGCCATTGACGTTTAAATGGACTCCGGCCCGCCGGGTGGAAGTCAGCGTGCTTCTCCTGTTGTTTTACGTGACCAGTCAGGTGGTCTTCGGGGACTGGCTGGAGTACAGCCATTATCCTTTGGTCTATATGTTGTTCCCCTGTCTCGTTTGGGCCGCTTATCGTTTCAATCATCCCGGTACGGTGATTTCGATTCTGCTGGTGTCCGCGATAGCGGTCTTGGGAACTATGGAAGGCCGGGGACCTTTCACCTCACGGTCTCTGGAGGAATCGTTTACCCTTCTGCAATCGTATCTTTTGGTTTTAACGGTTATGACGCTGATTTTGTCGGCAGCGGCAACCGAAGCGGAAGAGGCGCACACGCAATCGGTCCGGTTCGGCCGGGTGCTGGACGAATCTTCCAATGAAATTTACTTGTTTGACGCGAGGACTCTCAAGTTCATTCAGGTTAACCGGGGAGCGAGGGAAAATCTGGGATATTCGCTGGAAGAGCTGTACCACCTGACTCCGGTGGACCTGAAGCCGGATTTTTCACGCAGGGATTTTGAAGCCATTTTAAAGCCTCTGCGCCGGGGACATGAAAACCTGGTGATTTTTCAGGCCCGGCACCAGCGGAAAAACGGGACTTTGTATTCGGTGGAAGCGAGAATTCAGCTTTCCCATGCCGAGGTGTGGCCGGTATTTGTGGCCATTGTTCAGGACATCACTGAAAAGCAAAGAATTGATAAGGAATTGGAAGGGTATCGTCACCACCTTGAAGAACTGGTTTTGCAAAGAACCGTCGACCTGGAAACCGCTCACCGGCAGCTCATGCATGCCGAGAAATTATCCGCCACCGGTAAAATGGCCGCTTCCATGGCTCACGAATTCAATAATCCCATTTATGGCATACGCAATGTGCTGGAAAAAATCTTGCGGCGCATCCAGATGGATGAAAACAACACGCGTTTTGTCAAGTTAGCCATCAAGGAATGTGATCGGGTGACATCTTTGATCCGGAAAATCCTGGATTTCCACAGTCCTTCTCCCGATGAAAAACGGTGGATGGACATTCATGAGTCCATTGAAGATATGCTCCTTTTAATCAGCAAGAAGTTCAGCGAACGCGGTATTCGCCTGATCAGGGAGTATGCGGAAGATATGCCCAAAATCGAAGCGGTTCCGGATCAGTTCAAGCAGGTCGTATTGAACCTTTTGCAAAATGCGGAAGAGGCGATCCCAGACCGTGGAGGAAGTGTGGTGATTGCCACCAACATTTCGGACGGAAAGGCCCGGATTCAAATCAAGGATACCGGCTCGGGTATTCCTGAGGGGATTATCAAAAACATTTTTGATCCATTCTTCACCACCAAGCCCGCTGTCAAAGGAACCGGGCTGGGTTTATCGGTGACTTACGGCATCATCAAAAAGCACGGCGGAGATATTACGGTAGACAGTCTGCCGGGGCGTGGCACCACGTTTACTATTATTCTGCCTGTCAAACATGAAACCTCGATTTCCGTGGCCAACTAATTGGCCGGGAGTCTTCAGGTTTTTTCCTCCCAGATGCTGAACTCAAGCGCTAAATAATCTATAATGAGAGGGCTAGCGGAATATTAATATCAATTTTCATTCCTGATGGACGACGGGCTGGGTCCCGTAATGCCGGATGCTATTTTCACGGCGCTCGATCCATTTTCCATCAACCGGAGTTTCATGTCCGTATTACCCATTAAAAACTGTCTAGACCCCGTTCTCCGCAAAAAGTGCGATCTGATCCAGAATATTAATCAGAATCTGGTGGATCTGTCCGCAGATATGATCGAAACCATGTACAACGCCCGGGGCGTCGGTTTGGCCGCCAATCAGGTGGGGGTTTCTTCCCGGTTGATCATTGTGGATTTGGGGTTTGATGGTGAAAAGCATGACCCCCTGATTATCGTTAACCCTGTCATTACTGCTTCAGAAGAAGAAGTGTTGGGGCAGGAGGGTTGCCTCAGCATTCCCGAGGTCTTTGCCGACGTTAAACGATTCAAACGGGTGGAGGTCAAAGGAGTGGATCTGGACGGCAAGGACATCCGCCTGGAAGCGGATGATTTCCTGGCGCGGGCCTTCCAGCATGAAATGGATCATCTCGAAGGAAAACTGTTCTGGGATATGCTGGGCAAGGTGAAGCGCGACATGTTGAAACGGAAGTTCAAAAAAATTCTGAAAGAGGCGCAGGAATGAAACTCATTTTTATGGGTACGCCGGAGTTTGCTGTGCCGACTCTGAGAACTCTCCATGAATCCCGGCATTCGGTTCTGGCAGTGGTCACTCAACCGGACCGGCCCAAAGGTCGCGGACAGGAGATGCAGGCTTCCCCGGTGAAGCGTTACGCTCTCGACAACGGTCTTCACGTGTATCAGCCGGCAAAGGCCAGCGCGCCGGATTTCGTCGCGGAGCTTGCGGAACTGAAACCAGACTTGATCGTGGTGATTGCCTACGGGCAGATACTGCGCGAAAATTTATTATCCCTGCCGAAGCATTTCTGCATGAATATTCATGCCTCCCTGTTACCCAGATATCGCGGGGCCGCGCCGATCAACTGGGCAATCATCAACGGCGACCGGGAATCGGGCGTCACCACCATGAAAATGGACAAGGGGATGGATACCGGCGACATTCTTCTCATGAAAACGGTCGCCATCGAAAACGAGGATACCGCGCAACAGCTTCATGATAAATTGTCGGAAGCGGGAGGCCCGTTGTCTCTGGAAACCATCGATCAGCTGGAAAGCGGACAATTGAAATTTATCCCGCAAAACGATGCGGAGGCGACCTATGCCTCCAAACTCAAAAAAGAGGACGGCTTTCTGCGCTGGGATCAACCCGCCGAAGCGATCCGCAACCGGGTGAGGGGACTGGAACCCTGGCCGGGGGCGTTTGGATTTTTGAAGGGCAAGCGTCTGCGATTCTGTAAAGTCGAGACGGGACCTGGCGAGCCAGACGATACCCCCGGAACGGTGATGCGGGTGTCGGATTATGGAATTGAAATTGGAACGCTGAAGGACCGTATCATCGTTACCGAAATCCAACCGGAGGGTAAAAAGAGAATGGCGGTGAAAAGTTATTTGCTGGGGCACTCAGTAGAGCCCGGTGACCGTTTCGATGTTTCCACGGCCCCTGCCCATGAGGAAAAATTATGAAGCGGACATTGGTTACCGGCGGCGCAGGATTCCTGGGCTCGCATTTATGCGATGCGCTGTTGAACGACGGGCATGAAGTCATATGCATGGACAACTTTCTTACCGGGAGCCGGGACAACGTCGCACACATTCAAAGCGACCGGTTTCATTTGGTGGAGCAGGATATCTCCCAGCCCTTCACAGTAAAGGGCCACCTGGATTACATTTTAAATTTCGCCTCTCCTGCCAGTCCGGTCGATTACTATGCGCACCCGATTGAAACCCTCAAGGTAGGTTCTCTGGGTACTTTGAATACTTTGGAACTGGCCCGCAATAAAGGCGCGGTGTTTTTTATGGCCTCGACTTCGGAGGTCTACGGCGATCCTCTGGAGCACCCTCAAGTAGAATCGTACTGGGGGCATGTCAATCCCATCGGACCGCGCAGTGTGTACGATGAGCCCAAGCGTTTTTCCGAAGCCTTGACCATGGCCTACCATCGCGCTTATGAAACAGACACCCGGATCATCCGAATTTTTAACACTTACGGTCCGCGCATGGCGATCAACGACGGCAGGGCCATCCCCAATTTCATGTATCAGGCACTGACCGGGCAGGACCTCACCGTTTATGGCGACGGCTCACAGACGCGCAGTTTCTGTTATGTGTCCGATCTGGTTGACGGCATCATCCGGTTGTTGAAATCGGGCCATCATGATCCGGTCAATATTGGCAATCCCGTTGAATTGAGCCTGCTTGAGATGGCGGAGAAAATTTTGCAAGTGACCGGGAGCCGGAGTAAAATTGTCTTCAAGCCGTTGCCCGAAGATGACCCCAAGGTGCGACAACCGGATATCAGCCTGGCGAGAAAGGTGTTGGGATGGGAACCGAAGGTCGAACTGGAAGAAGGGTTGCGGAGCACGCTGGATTATTTCCGTAAAAGCATCGACGCGCATTCCGCCGGACCATGACCTTATGGGAAAAGAGGATTCTTCTTCAATCAAGCATTGGCCCGAAGATGAGCGTCCTCGCGAACGGTTGGTCAAGTATGGAGGAGAAGCTCTTTCCGAAGCGCAACTGCTTGCCATCTTGATCGGATCGGGCGACCGCAGTGCCAAAAAAAGCGCTGTCGATATCTGCCGCGACCTGCTCAAGTCGTTTGATAATTTGAGCAACCTGGACCGCGCCTCGGTTCACGAACTCTGCCAGGTGAAAGGCATCGGGTTGGCGAAAGCGGCGCAGATCAAGGCGGCGCTGGAGGTGGGAAAGCGTATGGCTTCCACCCGGTCCAGTAATCATAAGAAAATGAATACCAGTCGGGCGCTGGTGGACTACTTCGCTCCCTTCATGAACAATCTCAGGAAGGAAGTCGTCAAAATCGCCCTGCTGGATAACAAGCTGCACATCATCAATGATTTTGTCATATCGGAAGGCAGTGTCGATTCCAGTATTGTGCATCCAAGGGAAGTGATGATCCCTGCGATCAGGGAATCGGCCACCAAAATCGTTTTGCTTCACAACCATCCCAGCGGCGATCCGACCCCCAGCCGGGCGGATATCGAAATCACCCACCGGGTGTCTAAAGCGGGAAACATCATCGGCATACAATTGCTGGATCACATTATTATCGGCGGGACGGAGTACTACAGTTTTGCCGACGAGGGAATGATATAACCATGGATCGAATCAAAGAATTTCTCTACGAAAGCGCGGAAGTGAAGAAAGCCGTCGCAGATACAATGGCCGATAAAATTCTGGAAGCCATCAATATGGCACGGACCAGTTATCAAAATGGCGGCAAGATGTTGTTGATGGGCAACGGCGGAAGCGCCGGCGATGCCCAGCATATCGCCGCCGAATTCATTGGCCGCTACAAAAAAGAACGCAAAGCGGTGGCCGCCATCGCGTTGACGGTGGACTCGTCCATCCTCACCTGTGTCGGCAACGATTACGGGTATGAGAATGTGTTTTCCCGGCAGATCGAAGGGTTGGCAAAGAAGGAAGACGTGATTATCGCCATCAGTACCAGCGGCAATTCGGAAAACGTCATTCGGGGGGTCGAGGCGGCCCGCAAAATAGGCGCGAAAACCATTGGACTTTTGGGCAATCAGGGCGGAAAATTAAAAGACAAGGTCGATCTGGCTCTTGTGGTCCCTTCCAAAGAAACCGCCCGCATTCAGGAAGCGCATATCACCATCGGGCACATCATCTGTGAAATACTCGACGAGGAATTTGAATAAGTGAAAGCGAAATTTAAGCATTTCTTTGATAATCAAAAGCGCCCAAAGATCCTGGTGGTGGGCGATTTGATTCTCGATGAATATATCTGGGGATCGGTCAACCGCATTTCGCCCGAAGCGCCTGTGCCGGTTCTGGAATCAAAGTCGGAAAACATCTCCCTGGGCGGCGCCGCCAACGTCGCCAACAATCTGGTGGCTCTGGGGTGCGAGGTGTACATTGCCGGGGGGATCGGGCGCGATGAAAAGGGCGACAAACTGCTGGAGCTGATCAAGAATCGTTCCATCCATACCGACGGCATCTACCGCTTTGTGCATCGTCCCACCACATCCAAGGTGAGAGTGATCGCCAACAATCAGCAGGTGCTCAGAATCGACAAGGAAGACAACCGTCCGATTACTGAAGAGACGGAAAAAAAATTCATTAAATACATCAATGCCGTTATTCCGGAAATGGATGGTGTGATCTGTTCCGATTACCACAAGGGTATTCTGACTGAAAAAATAACCAACGCCATTATGCACCGCGCCAAAAACTCCAAGAAGCAGGTGGTGGTGGATCCCAAAGGAACCGATTTCCACAAGTACAACGGCGCGACGGTTATCACACCGAACCAGCACGAAGTGGAGCGCGTGGCCCCCATTAAAATCAACAGCCGGGAGGACCTGGATCGGGCGGCGGAATATCTGCTCAGCCTGACCAAGTCGGAAGGTATTCTCATCACGCGCGGCAAGGACGGGATGATTTTCTATCCCAAAAAAGACAGCCCGTTTGAAATTTCCACCGTAGCCAAGGAAGTGTACGATGTGACCGGCGCAGGAGATACCGTCATCAGCGTGTTCGGCATGTCCCTGTTCAGCGGTTTCAGTTATGAAGAAGCGGCATGGCTTGCCAATATGGCGGCGGGCATCGTCGTTGGCAAAATAGGAACCGCCGTGGTCACGCTGGAAGAAATCAACGAATTCCTCCAGGAGGAAATGCTCCGCACTTCCAGCGCCGTATTGGGGCTGAACGAAATCAAACAGGTGGTGAGCCTGGCTAAAAGCGTCGGCAAGTCGATCGTGTTCACCAACGGATGTTTCGACCTGATCCACGGGGGCCACATCGAGTTTTTGCAACAGGCCAAAAAGCAGGGTAACCTTTTGATTGTCGGACTCAACAGCGACGAATCGGTCCGCGCCATTAAAGGCAACGGGCGACCGATTAAAAACCAGGACGAGCGCGCCAATATCCTGTCCGCCCTGCAGGACGTGGATTACATCACCATTTTCAACGACGAAACGCCCGAAAACCTGATCCGCGAAATCCGTCCCGATGTTCTGGTGAAAGGCGACGACTATAAACTGGAAGATGTCGTGGGCCGGGAAATTGTCGAAGGCTACGGCGCGCGCGTGGCTCTCATCCCCATCGTCAAAGGCCTCTCCACCTCCCGCACGGTTGACAAAATCCTCGAAGCCAACCGGGGCAATTGATTCGCTCCCACACTGTAAAACCTTTAGGCAGGTCCTCCCAAACAGGTGATAACCATCAACCTCCTGGAGGAACGAATTACAGGATAAGCAGGAAAATTCCATATAGATTAGAAGAATCTATGCTTGGTTTTTTCTTTTTTGTCCTTTCTTTCTTTTTCAGATTTTATCCTGTTATCCCGTCAGGTTTCTGGTCCCAATCAGATCATCTTAATCAGTTCGTTGACGGTTTTTTCGATGCCCTCGGCCACTTCGCCGATGCTTTGGCCCAGCATGTAGGCCGGAGTACTGACAATGCGATTGGGCGCGTCCACCACCGCTTCGGTTACTGCCGCGTTCTGATGTCTGGTTCCCATTGCTTCCATTTTTGAGCTGGTGTCCGGATCGTTGCCGATGGTCAATGTCGGGTTCGCATCCGAGTCCTCGTAAATCTTCGCCATCATCGCCGGGGCGATACAGCACACCGCCTGCGGTTTATGCTTCGCTTCGAACTCCTTGACCAGCCGTTTCACTTCCGGATGCACCTCGCAGTTTTCACCTTTCACTGCGAAGTCGCACAGGTTCTTGGCCGCGCCGAATCCGCCGGGAAAAATGAGGGCGTCGAGATCGTCCGCTTTTACTTCGGCGATATCCTTGATGTTGCCGCGCGCAATGCGCGCCGACTCGACCAGCACATTGCGTGTTTCGCCTTTCGATTCCTCGCCGGTGAGGTGGTTGATGACGTGCAGTTGGTCCGTGTTGGGCGCCATGCACACGGCTTCCGCGCCTGCCCGGTCGATGGCTAAAAGAGTGATGACCGATTCATGAATTTCCGCGCCGTCGTATACTCCGCATCCGGACAGCACGACTCCGATTTTCTTTTTCATATCCCGCCTCCGCCTGATGCCTCAGGCCAATAAGGTTAGCGATGTAACACCTTTTTGTAAGATTGCGCGAATTTTAGCATAAATCCGTTAAACGGGCTATTTACCAGAATCCCGCATTTATGCAGGGGTGGAGTTAATCGTCTTAACGGTCCGATTTTATTTGGGAGAGTCCGGGGTTTATATTAGAATTGTCGGAACCGATTCAAAAATTTATCGTTTTCATTTTTGGAAACCTAATTGAACTTATGAATGCATCCAACCCGGTGGCAGACAGTATCAGGCATTCCATCACCAAAAACGGATTTCCGGAGAAGGTGGTGCGCCTGCCGTTCAAGCCGGTGTACGACAGTTGTAAAAAGAACGGCACCGCTCTGGCGGCGGTCCTCGATTTGTTGAAAGCGGATAACATTCTCGGCGCGATGGAAGGGGATTACATCGTGTTTCGCTCGCCGGAGAAAGCGGCGGAAGCGGTCCAGGCGAAGAAATCCGCCGGCACAGAGGAATCAGGCTCAGGAGATTCGTCCTGGTGGAGCAAGATTTCGGGCCTGGGTGATCTGTCGTCCATGGCAAAGGAGGCTATGGCGAAACTGACTCCGGAACAATTGGCCGAGATCAAACAACGTGTCGAGAATATGAGTGACGAGGAAAAACAGAATATCCTCAAAATGATGTCGCAGTTTACCAATCCTTCCAAAGAAAAATAACTGAGGAAGGATCGCTGAAAGGAGACCGGGATGAAAGTTAAGGACTTGATGTCGAAAAAGCTGTTCACGGTGGGACCGGAGGATATGCTGGATAAGGTGTTTTTCCTGTTCAACTTCGAATCCATCCGTCACCTTCCGGTGGTGGAAAAGGGTAAGGTGGTCGGGGTGATTTCCGATCGCGATCTGAAGAAAATTCTGGGTCCGCGCAAAAAAATCGTAACCGATGATCTGGACGGAACCCAGTTCACCGTGCATGCCCGGCGGGTGCGCACCATCATGAACCGGGGAATTACGACCATTGGCCCGGATGAAAAAGCGGCTGATGCCGCTGCCATCATGGCTAAAAAGAAAATCGGATGCCTGCCCGTTGTCAAAAAGGATAAGCTTGTAGGTATCATCACGGCTACGGATATCCTGCGCGCCTATGTCAAGCTGTCACAGGAAGTGGATAAGATGTTTAAGAATCTGGATCGATAGGACTTTTATGCTGATTTTCGCCAAAGACATCGGGGAACGGGATCATAAACACGCGCGGGAGGCCGATAACCAGGCCCTGCGCGAGTATATGGAGTACCAACGCAGGTTGTTTCCTTATACGGTCATTCGGGCCGGACTGGACCTGGCGTACAAGGAACTGGATGATGTTCTGAATTATATCGACAACGATTACCAGAAGCCGGAAGGTTCGATGCGCGACACGTATCCGGCGGATATCCCGGACTGGTACCGCCAGCAGTTTCCCTGGTCGGGGGCATTCATGACAATGGAGGATATGCATTCGCTGTTGGTCATATTGATCAAGGCGATGGATTCCTTCCGCAGTTACGAGCGGTGTAATACCTATCACTGGACCGTGTTGTACGATACGACCCGCAATATTGTGAAAGTCTATAATGAACTGTTGAACACCGATCCCGCTCACGCCCGCGATATCCAGCTGAGTCAGGGGGTGGAGGTGGACTTCGAAGATTTCGTCAATAACTACTGGCCGCACCTGGAATTCATGATTCTGTCCAAACCCGATTTCGACCATACCCGGCTAATGGTATCCATCCATGAGGTGGAGGATTCCGTGAAGGAACGCATGGCCGAGGGGGAAGGTCCCCTGGCCGCGCTGGAGGAAGCCGGAAAACAATATGGTCTGGAGCCGGCCACATTGTCTTTGTTGCGGCGTGACCCTATTACACCCGAAATGGCCGCCTTACAGGTTCTTTCATTGAAAGAATCCCCCTTTGAAGCCCTGCTTCAAGCCAGCCCCGAACACGTTGACTCGTCTTTCGCCGGACTCTCAAGGCTGGATGTGGAATACGAGAAAAATTTTCAGTTGGTCGATAATCAGACACCTGCCTGACCCTCATTCGATGGTCCTGTTAGTTTTATCGGAACTGGATAATAGATTAATTGTGCTTCTGCCTAAGACTCTCTTTCGTATCCTCACTGTAATATTTCAAGTCGGTAATGTTTGAAATACGTAACATAAAAATAACTTTGTCGAAATATGGGAGCTTTAGACTAATTTCGTAGGAGGGTTGGTATAGGGCCCAATTTAATAGAAAAGGTGCTGAAAATGAGCGAGCAAAACAAAAAGGATTTAGCGGAATCTTTATGGTTGGAAATCAAGCGGGCTATTGTCAACTCCAGCCGGGTCCGCGATCGCCTGGAGAATCTGGAGCGACAGGGAATGCTGGAATATCTTTATGAGCACGATTTGCTTCTAGAGGGGAAAAAGCTGATAGAGGAGATGCTCGAGGATTCGTCTGATAAGAAAAAGGTTCAAGGCAAGCTGAAAGGTGCAGTTGAGTTATTTCTCGGGCAACAAGACCAATCTTTCCCCTCAATTAAAACAACTGTTTTTCCCAAGGGATTCTTTTCTGTAAACTGAATCACATTTGTGAATTTTAAATGCCGAAAATGAAACCGTAAAGCGCTTTAATATCAAATGGTTCTCAGCATAGACGATTTTTCCTTGCGCCGGGCTCGCTCCACTGACACCAGGGAATAAAAAAAATATAAACAGAATGCAGGCTGAATTCACGCATAGTCTTTGAATTCAGCCACCTAAGGAATTTCAGGTATCCGATGATTATTGAAAGCCTTTTTATCGATTTACAAAATAGGAATTGGCCTTTAACCTGAAGGACAAGTTCATTCGAAAGGGATTAGGAAACAGGGATGGAAAAGGTTCTGCAGACGGTAAATATGTGCGATTTCTGCACATTCGAAAGAGAAAATTGCGGAGCGGAAATGATACTCAGTCAAAATGTGACGTTGAGTAACGGGTCCAAACTGGATTCGCAGCAGGCCGTCGTGGCTTGTGATAAATATGAAAGCCCCGTTGAATTATTGAAGAAAAAATTTCACTAATAAGCCGCTCAGGAAAATTCGTAATCCGCTTAGAGTAATCCTGTAAAAAGTGATAATACAAATGAATTGTTTTCTAACAGGGCTAAAAACAGAAATTATCGGACTTATAGAATTACAAAAACGGTAAATTTCATTGTGTATCAATTATGAAAATGTTTCAAATTTGTGACAAAACGATAACTTGGCTGTAATATTCAATACTTAGAATGTATTTGTAAATAAAAGCTCGACCACGCGCAGGAAAAAGAGAAGGGGTGCAAGACATGAAAGAGCGAAATAAAAAAGAGTTGGCAGAATTTTTATGGCTGGAAATCAACCGGGCCATTATCAATTCAAACAATGTTCGCAATTGCCTCAAAATACTGAAGGAGATGAACATGCTGGATTTTCTATGTCAGCATGATTACATTCTGGACGGTAAAAAGCTGGTCGAGAAATTACTGGATGAACCCTACCCCGCCGACGAAATTGAAGAACGGGCGAATGATCCTCTGGAAGCGGTTTTGGAAAGCGAAAACTCATCATTTTCTCCAGATCCCAACAATAAAATAGATTTCTCCAAAGGTGTCTTTTCCAAAAATCTGATTCGCGCTTACGGTTTCTGTCGTAACTAAAAGGATATCGATAGATACCTGTCCTATTAAAATGATTTCCTCCTGAAGAGGAGTGAAAGTGACTTCCTTGAACAGGGCTGGCGATCACTGCCAGCCTGAAGGGCCCGGACGGTTTATCCGTCCGGGCCTTTTATGTTACAATTCCTTATTAAGGTTATCCGTCCTTCCTTTAATTTCCTGACTGCACAATCAATTTCATGACTTCCCCGAAACTCTCAATTCCTCGTCGATTCCGTGTGCAGGGCACCGATGGCATTCGAAGAGAAGTGCGTTTGTCGAGCGATCCCGCCCTGAAAGGCCTGTCCCCGCTCCATGCATTTTTGGAAGAGGGAGTCATCACCGACGAGTTCATGGAACTTTATGCCTATGCGCAGGTGACCCTGCTGATTCGCAGTAAGCAACTCAAGCGCGGCGATTCCTTTGTCGTGGGTTGGGACCCGCGCGATGTGAAGGGGAAGTTCACCGGCGCGGTGGTCCGGGGTATTCGTAAAGCCGGGGTCAATGCGCTGGTGCTGGGTGTGGTTCCGACTCCTCTGGTCCCGATGTACATGCTGTATAAGGGGGCAGGAGGGGCGTTCATGGTCACCGCCTCGCACAATCCGAAGGATCAGAACGGGATTAAAACTTTTCTCGCCTACCGGGGAATGAAGCTCCTGCCGGAAAACGATATTGCCCTGACTCGTTTTCTATTTTCTCTCGGAAGTATCCGCAATAAACTTTTGAAAGGCAAACGCCTCAATCATAGAAAATCCGCATTAAACCTGTTTCGTAAATTCTCTCTGGCCCCTGAAAACTCCTGGGCCGAAGGGGTTTCGTTCAAGAATACTCTGCTGGTGGTGGATCCGGCACGGGGTGCCCTTACCGGTATAGCGGCGGAAATTTTCAAAAAAGCCGGGTTCGGCAAAGTCATCGAGGTGAACAACCGGCTCAATGGCAACGTCAACCTGAAAAGCGGCGTGGCCGACCTGGAAGGACATTCGGTTATTTCGCGGGACATGATTCAAAAAGGAGCCGGTCTTTTTTCGGGTCATACCGCGCTGATCAAAATGTTCGAGTTGGGCCGGAACCATATCAAACAGTTGAGAGGCGGCGGACTTCGTCTCAGCGGCGCGGTGTTCGACGCCGATGGCGACCGTTTTTACCGGTTGGATTATCACCCGGAAAAGGATTGCCTGCTGGTGTCGAGCGGCGATGAAACGGCTTACCTGCAGGCGGAATACCTCATGAAACGCGATCCCGTGAAATACAAGGATACGGCGTATATCAATACGGTGGAAAGCGATCTCAATACTTCCCGAGCCGTGGCGCGTCTCGGATTCAAACCGCAGTTGGCCCCCGTCGGCGATAAGTGGGTGTTGTTGCGCATCGCTTTGCTGATCATAGAAACCCGGTTGCAGGGTTTTAAGGGTTCAAAGG
>JAOUPX010000059.1 GCA_029879645.1 Nitrospinota bacterium | reverse complement strand
ATTTGGATGACCGGCTATAAAAGGGAAGGAAGCTTGATGGAATAGCAATTGGGGCCGAAGAATCGAACCACTGTGTGGAGCGTGATGGACTGAGAAATTGGGTGCTTGTTGAACCGTAGCAGAGGTGGAGACGTAAAGCGTTTTTTCAGTTCAAGCCCATTCTAAAACTAGCCCCAAGGGGAATCGAATAAAGCCAGAAAAACATTATTATAAAAGGAGTTATCTTTCTAGAGTTTTCCGAGATGCCCCCAATTTTGCCCCCAAAGCTTTGTCCTTAACAACACGCCCTTGAGAGCTGGATGGGATGATTCTTCCGGTTCCTGCCCGCTTTTTCTAATCAAAATCTTCGATCCTTGGGTGGCTGGTGGGTGACGTTACGTTACCGATCAGGGCGTTTTCGCGGTGCTCCTGTAGCAGTTCCCGGATTCGCTTGAGGGCGTTCTTTTTGGCTACCCGCGCTTTGAGTGGATTGTTCTGCCATTCCACAGGGGATTGTATTCCCTGGCTGGCAAGAAACTCTCGGATAACAGGGATGTCAAACACTTGGGATGGAATGGCTCGCCGGATGGGAAACAGGGAGATTTTTTGGAGTTCGTCGATTTTCTGATTTAATTCAGGGGGTAAAGGGGAGGAGGAATCGGGCAAACCGTTGTTACCTCTTGAAGCAAAAGAGGGATTCGATGGTGAAAAGGAAGGCGCCGCTTTTTTTCCGATCAGTGCGGCGGGGGGAGCAGACTCGTCGGAGTTCCGAGAGCTCAATATTTTGATTTCGGCTAGGTTGCCATCGTTCCAAAGAACCAGAAAATTGTAATCCTGTAAAAAAGTCCGCAACGCTTCCTCCCAAGTGAGTTCCTTTATGGAAGGAGTAAGCAGAGCGTTCGGCAAGGTCTCGGTATAAGAGAAACGAACACCGCTCCGGGCTTGCAGGAGTTTCAGCCAGGAGGAAAGCGGCATCGCCTCCCCTTCGATAACTACTTGTCCCGGTGAAACTTCAACCCGCGCAGGAGCGCTTGACAGGGGAGGGGGAATCAAAAACCAAAAGATCCCGATAGCTAAAAGAGTTTGCCAACCCTCTTTTTTAAGGAAGGGTTTCATTGGGCTGGAACTCGATGCAAAATCCTACTCATTAATATTATAAAACTTGTCATAAAAGGAATTAAGCCCTGTATGTTTTTCCAAGGGAGCACTCCCCATTCTTTTTCCGGAGGCAACCGAAAAAAGAATGGGGATAATACTGTTTCCCGTTTTGAGACAGGTATCCTATCAGTCAAATACCGGCAGGCCGCTGGGGACCCGGGCCGGCACGTCGATTCTTAAGTCGACACTGGCCGGGTCGGTCAAGGACCGCAAAAAGGCCAATAAATCCACCAAATTACCCTCATTCAATTCCACGACCGGCAGTTCGCTGTGCTGGGCAATCGAATCCAGCCGGTCGGGATCGTTCATCACCTGAAAATCGAGGGCATCCAAATCCGGCCGCGACGGTAATACCGCCTGGGTCTGATTGTAGTGATACAGCGATTCTACCGCATTGAGATGATGAAGCACCACCTCTTCCAGAGTGGCGAATGCCCCGCTGTGGCCGTAAGGTGCCGTCAACTCCACATTGCGCAGGGACGGAGTGCGGAATTTGAATCGGTCGTCCGCATTGCCGGTGACCCGCTCCCGCCCGAAATCGTCCCGTCCGTCGGCGTAGCCCGGCTGGTTATCGCCTTTGCCGGCGCCGATCTGCGGCATGGCGATGGCGTGGAATTGCTGGTCGGTTTGAAACGGTCCGCTATGGCAATGGGAGCACCCCGCGTGACCGTAAAACAGGCGGGCGCCCCGCTTGGCCTCGGGACTCAAGGCGTCCCGATCCCCCCACAAAAACCGGTCGAAGGGAGAGTTATCCGCCCGCCACTGATGGGCTTCGAAGGCGGCGATGGCGTTGGCTGCATGCACGTAAGTGATATCCCCGGCAACGTTGACATCGCTATAGGCCGCCTTGAACAGGTCGACATATTCGGGAATCGCCTGGAGTCGCTGCGCCAGCAGATCCCACACCCCTCCGGCGCCGGCCAGATGATTAATCGCCGCCTCATTGGCGATAGTGTTTTCGCCAGCCTGGCCCGCCATCTCCGTGCCTGAGGTCACCGGGAACATGGCCTGGACCGACAGGACATTATCCAAACCCGAAGGGAGGTTTCCACCCGCCGGGCTGTCGAACCCGGACGGAGCGCCGGGATTGATCGAAACCCGTCCGTCGTGGAACATTTTATTGAATTCCAAAGCGCCGGAATTGAAAATCGTCGGAGAATTGCGGGGCACGCGTTCATGAACCGCATCGGGACCGGTTCCCGTGTTGCGGGTGACGCTCACTCCCTGAGCCCCCTCGCCGATGGGCAAGGAAAGACCGTCGCTGGTGCCGGCAAACGGATGGTGACAGGTGGCGCACGAGATATTCTGATTGCCGCTCAATATCTTGTCGAAAAATAGCAGCCGGCCCAATTGAACCTGCCCAGGATCAAAAACGCCCTCATTAAAATAATCATGATCCTCCACCGGATCAGGAAGATTCTGATACGAACCCGCCTGCACCTCCCACGCAAACCCCAAACCCATGCAAATTCCCGCCAGCAAAACTACAAACTTCCTCATAATTCCCCCTCCCAAATTCAAATCAAAGTAAATACCAGGAGCTGCAGGACCTTTCCGATCCTCCGGCCCCATTCACGCTAACTCTCGCCACTTTTGGGGTAACAGAAAAGAGCGCGCGCCACACCCAACCCTCCATTGAGGAGGTGATACAGTTTCATCCCCGCTTGCCGCTGCCCAAGGCGTTTAGTTTGTCAGCAGTTTTTGAATCTCCCGGTCAAAAGATGCAAACGGCTGGGCCCCGCTGATCAAAGTCCCTTCAATCTCATTGTCCGTCGTCTTGCCCAGTACGAACCCGGGAGTCCCGTTAATCGAGGCCTTGCCGGCATCCGCCACATCCTGATCCAGTTCCTTATTAAATCGGTCCGATTCCAGGCACTCCTGGAACGGAAAATCCTCTATGCCAATTTTCTCGGCGTAACGCACGAAATCCTGACGGTCCAACCGTCCGCCGCCAGCGAACAAGGCATCGTGCATATCCCAGAATTTACCCTGTTCGCCCGCGCAATGCGCTGCCCGCGCCGCGGGACGCGCCTTGGCATGGAATCCCAGAGGCAGATCCTTCAGCACCAACCGGACCTTGCCGGTATCGATATACTTTTCCTTGATCTTGGAGAGAGTATTGGCAAAAAACTTCCGGCAGAACGGACACTGATAGTCCGTGAACTCAACCAGGGTAAGCGGGGCTTTGGCATCGCCCAGGACCGGGTCGCCCTCGGTGGGAACCTTGGCCGAAACCGGGCGGCGCGCCGGACCTCGCCTGGGGGCGGTCAGGGTCTGCTTCTTGATCTCCTCCAACTCCTTGCGAATCTGCTTCAATTCCTTGAGGATCGCATCCCCCTGCTCACGCGTCATCCCCTCCGCAAACACCGGGGAAGAAAACCCCAACAGAACTAATATCACCATTAAAATTCGTATTAAATTCCAAAACTTCATTCGTTCACTCCAAAGCGTCTTGTAAGATTATCAATTTACCTAATCATGCTAGGGAAGCAAAATACCGCCCCCCCCCGAGGATCCCGTGGAAAAGAAGATAAACCCGGACCCGACCAATTGATTTCCTGCAAAATCCATCACCCCGGATATGGTAGCTTCATAATCCGAAGAGTCCTGTAAAGGCTGGTCGGGAGTAAAGGTTGCGCTTAATCGATCTGGGGCAAAACTGATCGCTCCGCTTACTGGTATTGGATCTGGAGATTCAAACCAACAGAGAAAAGGATCATCAGGGGGGCAGGGTGGAATCAAGTTCAGTTGAATCACTCCATCCTGGTTGAATAATGGATTAACAGGCTCATCAAACTGGACAATAATCGTTGCATTTGTCGAAACCTCTACCGATCCAGTGGGTGGCTCCAATGAGACAATATTGGGATTATGGATATCCACATGCGAGCCCGTAGTAAAGAAGGATTCGGTCAAGAAGGGATTGGCGTTACCTGCGCTATCGGCAACGGATGAGTCCACTCTAATTCGATACTGTGTATGGGCCTGCAAAAATTCCACCGGTCTCAGTGTGGCCGCCGCGCTACCCTCCACCAGAGCAAATTTGGTGGCGACCGGGGTGCCGTCCAATTTTTCCAAGGAAATGCCTGTATAACTATTTACGTATACCGGTTCGTCAAATTTTACTCGAATCAGTGGATTTATGGGCATACCCACATCCCCATTGGTCGGTATAATTCCAAGCAGATTGGGAGGAGTGGTATCCGTCAAATTGCTGGTCGAGAAGGCGAACCAAGTTCCTTCGCCCTCTGGCGGGATCAAATAATTAAAAGATAAATTGGCAATCCAAACATATGCATCGATAATATCACCGGCTGGAAGAGGATTGTCCGGAACAAAAGTCGCCACCTTGCCATCCGGACTCAGAGAGGCGAATCCGAGGATGGTTTGCCCCGAAGACCGCGGGATTAAGGTAAACGCGTAAGGCCCTGTTACGGACCAGAAGTCCAACGGATCGGGTGACTCTACACGGACAACGGCGTTTACGGGCACATCAGTAGAACCATCGGAGGGAGTTCTCTGAATGGTTCTTGAAGTTATAAAATCCAGGCCCTCACCGGTGTAGAACTGGCTGGTGAAGGGAATGACTGCGTTGCCCGCCTGGTCTTCGACTCCATTTACCGTAATGGTGTAGGTGCTGAAGGGGGCCGGAAAGCTCTGGGGCGTGATCACGATATCCCGGTCATTATTGGCAAACTGTAGGGTGCAGTGAACCAGATTATTCAAGCCATCGGTTATAGTCACCGTTTGCTCACTAATAGTCAACGGATTGACCGGTTCGTCAAAGCGGAACCGAATTAAAGCCGTGATGGGTATTCCCGCTGCGCCATTCGGGGGGCTGACCGCGACTACCTCCGGCATGACATTATCCTCCGAGGCGCCTGTTGTGAATGTTTGACTGAACAACGCATTCAGAGGATTTTCGTCCGGGTCGGTTACGCCGGTAGATATCTCAAAGGTATAATTCGCACCAGCCGCCAAAAGTGCGTTGGGCACCAGCCGAATGATTTTGTTTCCCGGGGCCAGACTCACGGAGGAGGGTACGGTGGCACCTACGGAATCCTTTAATATGACATTGGTAGAGTTTGCCGTTGCAGGGTTCAGGGGTTCGTTAAACCGGGCCTCGATTACGGCGTTGACGGGAACGTCCACCGCGCCGGAATAGGGAATGAAGTCCACCACCTGAGGAGTCAGGGCAGCGGGATCTTGTTCCGTGAGAAAAGCACTCCAAGGATAAACTTGATACCATATATTATCCTCTACCGGAATTCCATTGATCCCGCGTAACTGTTCCGTCATAAACCCTTCAACGATTTTTCCTTTCCCAAAGGGTGTGTCCGGGGTAAAGACGGCCATTTTTCCTCCCAGATCCAAGGTCTTGGAACCGCTTTTCGTTAAATTATCTTCGGCAAAAAACCAGCCGTCGGTCAGGGATAGAGGATCCAATGGAGCGTCGAATAAATATCGTACCTGGGCATCGACCGGAACCCCGGTTGCGCCCCAGCCAGGTCTGAAAGTAATCAGGTTCGGTCCGGACTGGGAGGAGGTGGAGGTCAGGGCGCGGGTGGTGAATTGTCCCTGAAAATCGACCAGGGGATTTCCCGCCGTATCATGCACCCGGTTCGTCGCCACAACGGTGACACTGGCGGAGGACGGAAGGCTGGAGGAAATAACCACCGCGTTGTTGTCAGGGCTTCTTAGAACATTAAAATTTGTGCTCCTTTCCCCGTTAATATATAAAGCGAAATTGTCCTTCACTAAAGTATTCCGGTCCATGTATTCCGAGAACACCAACATCACCTGGGTGCTTTCATGGACATCCACCGATCCGGGTGAAGGATTCATCAAGGAAACCTGAGGCCTGTCAACATCGGAGATGGCCTCGGTTTGAAAACTGCTGCTATAAAAGGCAATGTTGCCCGCGTAATCCCGGATCCCTGAACCGATGCGAGAAATACTAATTGATGCCCCGGCGGGTAAAGGAACCAATGGGGTAAAAGTCACTATGTTCCCATTAACAGAAAATTGCCCCCCCAAAACACCCACTGTGCTTGTTTGAATATTGATAGTTTGACTGCTCACCGAAAGAGGATCGATGTTTTCGTCAAAGGTCATCACGATGTTACTGTTAACGGATACATTTGTCGCGCCGTGGGCCGGGCTGATGGAAGTGAGAACCGGCCCTGCCGTATCCGCCAGCGAAGAAGCGCTGGAGGTAAAGCCGCTGGTATAGGTCGCCAGAATGGGGTTGCCCGCAAGGTCTGTGAACCCGCCGATTTCCACCGTGTAACTGGTTCCCGGTGTAAGCAAAACTGAAGGAGTGAATGTTAATCGGGACCGCGTAGTATCGAAAGTAATTGAACCGTCTATGATATTAGCGCCATCCACCAGCCGAACGAAATAAGAGCCTTCGTCTGTCAAACTCACTGGTACATCAAACTGGATCACCACCTGGGCGTTGACAGGAACGTCGACAGTCCCGTCGACCAAGCTGGTCGCCTGCACCACGGGTCCTGTGGCCGAAGGTCCCGGCCCGACCTGGAAAGGTGAGGAAAAGTAATTTAGTATCCTCCGGCCGGCATAATCCTTGATCCCAAGGGTAGCATACCAATTACCCTTATCATACGGGGTTAATTGGTTCGGGATAAAGGTCGCCGTCCGCCTGTCTGCGGAAAGCGTAACGGTTCCGATCGGTTCCGTGCCCGGGGAATCGAACCATTCAAACGAAAACCACTGTGGATCATATAACCCGAAATTTCCACGCAACTCCACTGTGCCACGGATAACCGGTTCGCTGAACCGAGCCATAAACTTGGCGTTGGTCGGCACCGTGGTGCCTGGTGCGGGTTCATAATAAGCGACGCTTGCCTGGTTCGCCGCAATAGAGACCCCGGTTTGAAAGCTGAAGCCGGTCGGGGTTCCCAGAGTATTCCCTGCCATATCCCGGATATTGGGCCCTACCGTAACTGTATAATCCGCACCCGGCAGGAAAGGAGATTCGGAAACAAACATCACTTCCCGATTTCCATATTCCATGGAAAATGACCCGGAAACCTCGACTCCGCCTGTGGTTATTTTGACTTCGCTCAGAAAATCGTTTTCCTGGCTCAGCGTTTCGCTGAAAAACAGCCAGACCACCGAATTCAGCGGAAGCCCGCTCATGGTATTCTCCGGAAAATGGCTGATCAGAGCCGGAGAAGTCGTATCCTCCTCATTATCCGTTCGAATCCATTCCTCATAAGGCAGCAGGGGATTTCCCGCGCGATCCGTCACTTCCGCGCTCAAGGAAATCATCATCCAGTGAGCCCGCGGCAGAAGCGGGTCCGCTATAAAGGAAGCGCGCGTTCCACCCGGATCCACCTGAATGGTTCCCGGCAACGGGTCAAAGGTATATTCCCCCGTAATGGAATTATAGTTGTCATCAAAAACCTGAAAGCTGGTGGTGGTCAGGCTTGCGGGATCAATCGGCTCGCTGAACTCCACGGTAACGGGACTATTGATGGGCATGAACCCATTCTGAACGTAATTGGACCGCACCACCCACGGCTGAACCGTATCCACCACACCGCTAGTGGTAAACGAACTCTGGAATACGCCAACCATCAGGTTCCCCGCCACATCCCGGACCCCTTGAACTTTTACGGTATAGCCTGTTATATCCTGGAGATCGGCAATTGGATTGAAAGTCACCGTCAACTGATCTCCCGAAAGGCCTACAGATCCCGGAACTTCGGCCTGAGTATCGGTCTCCATGAGTTGAATGACTCCCGCTACTACCGATTCCGGTTGCAGAGGCTCTGTAAACCGGGCGGTGATCATATTTGTGACGGCCACATCTGTAGCGCCATCCAAAGGATCGATTTCAAACACCGCCGGCGGTACTATGTCCGGATTGGTCGGGTCGGTTCCGGCCAGGAACTCGTCCAGATTGCTGATACCGTCGCCGTCGCTATCCAGCGCGGCATCGGCAGAGTCCAGCGGATTCAAGCCGTACTGCGTTTCAAAGCCATCCACCATCCCGTCGCCATCGGTGTCAGCCAGCAACGGATCGGTGATGTAACCATCTGCTCCTGCCACGAGCTCCTCACCGTCCAGAATGCCGTCACCATCCGTATCCGCATTTCCGGGATCGGTATTAGCAGCCAATTCGTCACTGTTGACCAGACCGTCGCCATCCGTATCTTCCTGGCCGTCGCTGATTCCATCCCCATCGGTATCAGTGTTTAAATGACTCAAGCCAAGGGAAACCTCAACTCCATCCGGCAGACCGTCGTTGTCCGCATCAGCGTCCAGGATGTTGGCCGTTCCGTCACCGTCGAAGTCCAGGGTGGGGTCGGTCTCCCGACGGTCAGCCAGGCCATCCCCATCGGTATCAGAGGAGTTGGGATTCGATTTGAAATTGAATTCAGTAAAGTCGGACAATCCGTCCGCATCGGAATCGGCCAGAAAAATGTTGGTGCCGTAATAAAATTCAATCAGGTTGGAAAATCCGTCGCCATCAAAGTCCAATTCCGCGTCGGCGAACAGATTCAGGTTCAGTCCTGTCCCCGACAAGTCGGCAAAAACCTGCACTTCGGACAATCCAGGATTCAAACCTTCGTCTACGACAGAGGTGAATTTCATCTTACGCAGGCCATCCAAACTCACCGGTAAAATTAAATCACGGTCCGGCAAGGGCAGGGTGACCAGCCCGGAGTCAAAAATGACGTTGTCGTTCTCATCGAATCCCTGTAGCACCCCCTGAGTAAAATCGTGGTTGTCCGGATTGATCCGGTTGCCGAGCAATTTGATCAGGGAAACCTTCGATGTAAAGGGCAGGGTCACCTGAATAAACGGAACCGATCCCTGGTTGGCCGCATCACCGGTGTCGGTAAACCACGACGTGGCCAGATCGCCATCGATGGCGTTTTCCTTGGGAAAATCCGCCAAAACACTGCTGGCCTCCGCGACGGAATCAGTCAACGCCGCAAGATTGGAACCCTCCCCGCCAGCAGTGTTGGCGGATTCAAATGTATCGGGAAGACCGTCCTGGTCGGCATCCGGCCCGATGGCTTCGGGAACGGTGGGATCCCGTCCAAAAGCGATCTCATAATTGTCCGGCAGGCGGTCGCCGTCGGTGTCCCGCTTGCGGGGATTGGTGATATACCCGTCCGCGCCGGGAGTCAATTCCTCCAGATCGCTCAAACCGTCCCCGTCGGTATCCGGATTACCGGGATCGGTGTTTTCCAGAACTTCGTTTATATTGGTGATGCCGTCCCCGTCCGTATCCTCATTGCCATCCAAATCGCCGTCCAGGTCCGAATCGGTGGACAGAGGATTCAAAAGGATCGCCACTTCCACTCCGTCCAGCAAGCCGTCTCCGTCGGTATCGGCAAGATTGAAATTCGTGCCCAGATTCTGCTCTTCCAGGTCGGTCAATCCATCACCGTCTCCGTCAGCCAACAGGGGGTTGGACCCCAGGGCCCCTTCTTCCGAATCCGTCAAGCCATCGCCGTCGGTATCGGGGTTGAAGATACTGGTGCCGAGAATAAATTCCTCCAGATTGGTGAGGCCGTCCAGATCGAAATCCATCGCCGCATCAGAAAAAAAGTTCAAATCCAATCCGGACCCGGCTCCCCCCGGACCGGAGATCACCTGGAATTCCGCCAAACTCGGTTGCAGGCTTTCCGCCCCGGTCGAGGTAAAACGGATGCGCCGCGCCCCGGGTGCATTGATCGCCACTGCGACCTCCGGATCGCTGCCTGAAAGGGAGATTTCCCCGGAATTATAAATTTCCGTGTCCAGCGCATCGAATGCCTGGAAGACTCCGCGGAAAAATTCCACCGCCCCTCCTGCATGGGAAGGATTACCAACTAATCGAACCTGTGCCACCGGAGTGTCCTGCGGCAGGTAGACCTCAAAAAACGTGGGGGAACCTCCTCCGCCCGCCGTCCACACGGTATTGGGATCGCCGTCGACCGCCTTTGCGGCTTCCGATCCGCTCAGTTCCGTATGCGCCGAAGCGATGGTTCCCGTCAGGCGGGCGGCATTGGTTCCGCCGGGGTTGAGGGCGTTGGCCACCTCATAATCGTCCGGCAGGCCGTCGCCGTCTGTATCGTCACTTAATACCACCTGGATCGGAAGCGTCGATACCGCTCCTTCATTACGAACGCTGATGAGTACCGATCCGCTGGCCACGGCCGTTACCATGCCGTCGGGGGATACTGTAGCAATCGCCGGGTTGGTGGAAACATAAGAGGTGCCGTCAGCGCCTGCCGTCATATCCACCTGTATTCCGCCGGCTATTATTCCAGTAACCTGGATTTGGGTAGTATTCAACGTCTGGTTAAGCTCACTCAGCGAACTGGATAGCTCCAAAGATTCAGGAATTAAATCCTGCGCCCCGAAAAAGATTGGACCCACCTCCGTAACCTGCTGAAAAATACCCTCGAGAAAACCCGATTGCCCCTGGGTCACAACCCCATCCCGCTCGCACACCACCCGCACCCGGTACTGCCCTAGCGGTAGCGGACCGCTCAGCGAGAATGTCCCATTGGGATTCACCGTCACGGCAATATTATTTGCCGTGGCCACACAGTTCTCATCCATTATTTCAGGAGGAGGGAAGGGATCCGCCGTTTGCCCCAAAGCTTTGAGCGGAAAGCAGAGAACCAATAGCAATAAAACTTTCGTAAAAAATCCCAGATGCGTCGTTTTTGGTTTCAGCATGATCATTTCCAGGTAATTTTAAAGTTCCTCAGAAAATCCCTCGGTTTCCATTCCGTGCTTTCCGGGCACTGGCTGACAGGTTCGAAGGCACAGATTTTGATCAAAAAAGTTTTGCATCAATCCGACTTGATTTGATTTTTAATTTGACGTGCTATCTCAGGTGTTAACACCAGGCCTACCCGGATGCCAGGATTAATCACCATGCCCGTTCCCTCAGGAAGCCCCAGGAGAAGATGCCCGCAGGTGACCGGTACAGCAAATTTGTAGTCAGGATTCTCTTTTTGTCGTTCCTGCGATCGCGGAAGGGTGGAAAAGGCCGCCAATAAATTCACGCCATCACTCCGGGAAACAAACAGAGGGTCTTCTAAATTGGACCCTTTGGCCAGCACCACCAAATCGGAATTGATGATTGCCGGTAAAATCGAAGTCAGGGGCGTATTTTCAATTTGCGCTTTTAGCAAAACCGACTCCAGATCGTTCTTCGGAGCAAAAGCCTCATCCAAAACAAATTCACTTTGTCCACCCCCGGAAGTTTTCCGGGTCAAGAGAATCTTCAGTTGATGGACATGTTCGGAGTTCAACTGCAATCCCACCTTCATGTTCGGGTTGATCGCCAGGCCCGCACCGTCGGCAATAATCCTGAAAAGTTCGCCGCATTGGAGGTCAACGGCATATTTAAATTCAGGACGGGTTTTCTGTTTTTCTTTCGCCCGGCTCAGGGAGGTGAAAGCCGCGATTTGAGGTTCATCGTTCGCCCCGAAAACCACCAGTGGGTCTTTAAATTCAGGAGTCTTGTTGGGATCTTCATTCATAGTCACGGTTTTGGAAAGCACAACAATGACCTGGTTCATCACAAAGGTTAATAGTTCGCCGAAGGGCATCTGCCCCTGCTTGGCTTTCAGCAAGGCCGATTCAAGGTCGTTTTCGGGTACAAAATCCTTTTTCATTAGGAAAACTCCAGTCGATATATTTGAGCACTTCAACGCAAAATTCCAGTTCCTTCAATACTATTGTCTCTCGAGGGATGGGTAACTTTTTAATGCCATCTCCATTGGCTGTTTCAAATCATCTCTCCAACCAGATTTTTTCCCGGTGGACTTCAGGAATAAATGCCTTATCCAGCACAAATTCGCTTTTGCCATCCGCGGTAGAATTTCGGCCCATAAAATTCTTCATTTCGAGGGTATAAGCGGCGCTCAACTGCAATCCCACTTTCATAAATGGATTGATCACCAGCCCCAACCCCTCTGCGATAATTTCAAGGAGTTCACCGCATGGGAGTTCAATGATATGTTTAAAGCCGGAGTTTTTCTGCTGGCTACTTATGGCTCGATTCATTGAGGAAAAAGCGGCGACCAGATCTTCATCGCTCTGAAACCAAACCGCCATGGGTCGCTTTTCCAAATCTTTGTGCAATTTATTCGTAGCGTTCAACACAAATATCGGCTGGTTTATCAAATAAGCCAAAAGGTCGCTTAATGGCAAATCTCCCTGTTGGGCTTTCAACAAGGCCGATTCCAGATCGTTTTCAGGAATAAATTCATCCATGCTCGGCCAACCTTCAAATTGACTTTCACGATCAATATACTGAAGCATCTCAATGCAGATGGCATCATCCCGTGCTTTTTCCGGATTGGTCAGGATTTTCAGCAACCCTCGCGATTCCCATTCTTTAAGTGCCGACATTATCGCAGGCCAATTCCCATTTCCGCTGGTTGCAAGTCCGGATCGACGTATCCTCTTTACCCTGTCGTCCAGGTAGTCGTTGATACCCGATTTCAATTGCCTTTTACATGACTCATCTCTTTCCATTTGTGCCTTGCTCGGTTTTTTGGTCATGCTCATTTACCTTTGGAGAATCCTGCTCATATCAACGCTTTTTATGGAAATACCTTTACCGGTGGATTTACACCAATATCCCATATTTCCCTTATCGGTATTTCCACGTTTTCTACCAGAACCTGGGTCGCGCCGCCAGATCCTCTATCAGGGAAATCTCTAGTTACGGGTTCCAAGTCTGGGCTATCATATTCCTTACCATAAGGGACTTTGGTGTTTTTTCCAATATCGGGTGTCATATCAAATTCAATTCGGTATCTGCCTGTACGGTCAGGCCGTAATTGCAGTGCGCTCTTCGCATCGGCAGCTGCATCGTATTTATTGAAGGTACTATACCACCCATTGCCCTCATGCTTTGTAAGCCCCTTAGTTCCACTGGGTAAATCCTTAATAATTCCTTTCCAATCATTCACATAACGATACGCGATGGGTCGTAACTGCTCGATTCCCTCCAGTAACATCTTGGGTTTGGCGGCGCCAGCATCAACCTCATTCCTAAACTTGGCAAACCAGTTTTGAGCCAGATCTTCAGGTATATTATTGATCCCCTCAGCGTTTACCAGCTTTAGAAAATCCTGATAGCGTTCGGCATGCAGGACATTTCCAGGAATCAGCCGCTTCACCATTTCAAAAAAACCCTCGGTGGAGGAGTCGGCCAGAGCCGGTGCGGGGTTTTGTCCGCGGAGACGGTTTGTGGTGTCCGCCCAATGTTCCATAAATCTTTGGCCAAAATCATCCCATTTGCCGTTAATCGTGGAACGTAGCCGCTCGATGGGTTTTTTGAAATTTGCATATCTTTCGGCAAGAAATTCTCCAAATGTAAACCCTGTTCCGGCGAAGGATTTTTCGGCCAAAGCCTGGATCATTTTTGGCAGTCTGGTCATTTCCGCAATAGATTTAACCTTTTGGCTGCCAAAGTACAATACGGTAGCCTTGAACTTTAGAATTTTGTCCAAGGTGTTTAATATTAACTGACCCCCTTTTGTTGCAATTAGTACGCCTTTTATTACCTGGCCCACTTTAGCAATGATGCCGGCTCCAGTAAGGAGGATCGCGGCTTGTTCGGTTAAATAACCAAACACATATCCCGCAATATAGGCTCGGGTAGCTAGGACTTTAGCAACCCCGTTTTCATCGAATGTCCAAGTTAGGGAGCCCTCTGCCTGGATCAAAAGGCTTGACGTTAAATTGAAAAGAATATTTTCAATTGTAGCTCCATCCAGTTCCTTAACTGCGTTATAGATCTCCGCGGCAGCTTTTACAGGGCTGGATAAAAATGCTGCAAGTGCTTTCAAGCCTTCAATGTCATCATTTATGCCTTGTAGTAGACCATTATAAATTCCCTTGGCTAGACTGATCGGGACATTAATTCCAATCTCAAAATAGGTAATAAAAACCCGGGTTATCAGTGAACGGGTTTCTGCGGGCGCAGCTGTCGCAGAGATTGAAAATGCAGAGGCCACTCCAACTCCTGTGCCGCCACCAGCGTCTTTGGTAGCTTCGGTAATATCTGCTACTAATTGTGTGACCAGATCTATCCATTCCTTGAATGTATCATCACTCTTTAGACTATGTTCAATGCTGGCAGTATTCTCACCAACCGTCACATCGATTTGGACACTGGCAGTGGTATCCAAAATGGTATACACATCATATGTGTCCTCTGCTTTTCCCCGGACCACTACTATATCTGGCAGGAATCCCGATTCCCAGTCTGATGATACGGATTCAATGTCGGTGTCTGAGTAAATTTCATCCTCGTTATCGTATATTTTAATAAGAGGATTATTCAAAAAGTTTTGAGCTGTAGCAATATGCACTCCACCGTTGGTAATTTTAAAATCTACGTCCTCATCGGATTTGGCACCGATTGTGAGTTTTACAAGGCGGTCTTTTGACTCAAAATCAACAACGATTACTGTTATTTCGTCAAATTGTAGAGCGGTTTTGCACTCGCCACAGGTGACTTTGGAGGTTACTGTATAAATTCCGGGTTTGGTGTAGGAATAGTTAACCGTTTTCAGCGGAGATTCGTTATCATCACCTAAATCCCAATTATAACGGAGCCGCCCTTCATTGGATCCAGTGGGATCTCCTCCGCAGTCCACACCGGTAACCGTGGGCGTGAACTGAATTTTCTCACCCTTTTTTACAATGATTACTTTGTCTTTTAACTGTCTGTTTGGAGCAGTGGCATCAATCGTAAGGCTGCCTACGGAGAATTTCTTATCGACTGCGCATTTGCCATCCTGACAACGGTCTCCGTACCCGCACTCTTTCTCCTCGACACAGCGTTTGTCTTCAGTGGTCTTGGGGCCCGGCCGACAGGTTCCAGCACTGCATTTATCCTGTTCCGTACAGGAATTGCCGTCTTCGCAGGAAGCTTCCGAAGCCTTTTGCACCCATTGGCAATTTTGCCTATCCAGTTCATAACAGATCCCCGCCGGTTCTCCCTCGTTGCCGGCATTGCAGTTGGGTGGGGGAGGGGGCGGGCCCGTGACGTGCCAGCCTCCTGTTTGCAGGCCGAAGCCCGGATCGGATATGACAAATCGTCCATCCTCCGTGACCGTCCCTCTGCCCATGGGTACGAAACGTGAAGTATCGTGGTGGAACTGGAACAGATCGGTGATGGATCCGGGAGGCAGGCCGTTGATGTTCGGGAACTGGACGCGCACCGGCGGGTCGAACTTGGCGCCCAAAGGCTGAAGGGTTCCGGCCAGGGGCGGCAGAATCCCGTTCGGCGGCTGCATCGGTACCTGGTCCATATGCACCTGGCTGACCGAGGCCATGCCGGTGGTCGAGCCGTCGGGGAAGGTTGCCGAATTGGCGAATACCGTGAGCGTGGCGCCCGGCACGCCTTTCATCTCCAGTACCACGTCTTCCGATCCGCCGACCAACTTGGCGCCTTCAATGTTGATTTGAGGCAGGATTACCGGCCGGTCCAATGTGTTTTCGATACCGGCTATGGTGACCACTTCAAACTCCAGCGGCGGGAACATTTCCGGCCGCGGGCTGGCGGAGGGGTCGACGTGCAGAACCTGGGGGCCCACAGGTACTCCGGTGAGCAAAAACTGGCCGTCTACATCCGTGACCCCTGAGATTTGGGTGCCGTTAATATGGACGACGGTTCCGGGGATGGGCTGTTGAGTGCTGTCCAAAACCACCCCCCGGAAGGTGGTATTGGCGGGGTCACCGGGTTTTACCCCGGAGGCCACGAATGTTGCCGACAGACCGGTCAACCCGTCAAAGAAAGCTTCAACCACATTGTTGTTGGCGCCCTCCTCAAGGCCCAGTGTAAATACCGCGCGTGCAATACCATCGTTCCCCGTAGTTACGACCTGAAAAGGTTGTCCTGCCAGGTTCCCTCCTCCCCGGATAACGCTGAAGGTGACCGGAATTCCTCCTGCGGGATTTCCGCCGTCATCTACCGCGATGATTTCCAGGGGAATGGGCAGAGGCTCTCCAATAACTCCACGCTGATGGTCTCCCATGGCGGAAATGATCTTGTCCGGCGGTTTGGGGAGGCCGGTCGCGCAGAACCCGACTTCGCCCGCTACACCTGCGGAGGTGGCTTTGACCCGGTTGTTGCCACCCCCAGCGGTTGTTCCCAATGTAAAATTAACCTGCGCCTGGCCCAAACCATCTGTGGGAACGGTGATAATGCGGCCGGGGGTTGGAATACCATCCGCTGACAGTGTGCCGTTATTTCGGGTAACTTCAAACCGGACCAGACGCCCCGCTACCGGCAGGCCTTTGCCATCCAGAACCTGAACTGTTAGAGGATCGATCAATGTTTGTCCGGCAGGTCCCTGCTGTCCGTCGCCGGAAGCCAGCATCAATTTGGGTCCGGCCGGTTCTTGATAATTCACTGTGATACTATGCCGGCCTTCGTTACCCGCCGCATCGGTGGCTACGGCTTCGATCACGTTCGGTCCCAGACCCAACTCCAGATTGACCCCGACAAACGTTCCGTTCACGACCGGCACCTCAATACCGTTGATGGTCACTTTATGGTTGTATCCTCCGGTGACGATATCGCTGATAATCCCGGTGACCGTCACCCGGTTTTCTATCGCCTGGAATCCATCGGCAGGCGAATCGATCCGCACGATCGGCTTCTGGATGTCCCGAGTGATGTCCGCGGTGCCCACACCCGTCTTGCCATTGATGTTGCGGGCGGTGGCGACGATCATATTCTTGCCTTCACGGAGGTTTACGACGGCGGTAAAATCAGTTGTGGTTTGCGCCGCCGTCAGGTTGCCTCCGCTCAGGTCTGTGGGTTTGCCTTTGGAAACCGGTTTGCCTTTGTTGTTTTTGGCCTGCTCGCTGACCCGGTTCCCCGGCTGGTCCCCGCCGGAATTCAATTGGGTGACGGTGGAACTGGTGAACCCACCGGAACCGCTCAAAACGGCAGGCACTCCATTGATTTCCAAAGAGACTACGTTGTCGCTCACCGCTCCGGTCACTGTGACCTGATCCTGATTGGTTATGGATCCGGTGACTGGGGTGAAAATGGCCACCTCAACCGGAATGCTGTCCACGAAGAACGATGTGGAAGCGGTGGCCGTAGCCCCTTCAAAATCGCTGATAGTCGCCGCAAGAGTCACATCGCCTTCCGGCAAGTCCGCCGCTGGTGTACAAGAGGCAAAAGTGGTATTGAGCTGACAGGTCACTGGTAAGGCTGCGCCATTGGCTGTGACATTAAGGCTGGAGGTATCCACACCCTTTTCATCGTTATAGGAAAAGCCGATTTCGGGTCGATTTTGAATCAAAAAGGAATTGTCTTCCGGTGTATTGATTTGGAGCGTAGGTGGTAAATTGGAAACGGCTTCAATCGTGGTGGTGGCCGTACTTGAAAGACCACCTGAATCTGTCACCGTCAGCGTAACGGTGAATACACCTATGCTGGCATATTCATGCAGGATTCCCTGTCCAACGCCGGTGGCACCGTCCCCAAAATCCCAATTGTAAGTTGTGATATTGTTTTCCGCGTCAGTTGAGGTTTCTCCATTTAAAAATACCTTGAAGGGCACGACACCTGTGCTGGCACTAACAGTAATTGCGGCAGTGGGAGCTGTGTTGGTCACGGAGATGGCTATGGTGGCCGTGCTGGACAGGCCACCTGCGTCGGTCACGGTGAGTGTCGCGGTGAAGGTGCCGGGGGTGGTGTAGTCATGCGAAGCGGTGACGCCTGTCCCGGTTGCGCCGTCGCCGAATTCCCAGGCGTAGGTGGTGATGTTGTTTTCGGCATCGGTCGAGGTCGACGCATCGAATGCCACGGTCAACGGCACCGAGCCCGCCGTCGACGTGGCGGTGAATACCGCCACGGGTGCGGTGTTGGTGACGGTGATGGTTTGGGTGGCGGTGCTGGACGCGCCGAATTCATCTGTTACGGTCAACGTCGCCGTGAACGTTCCGGGCGTGGTGTAAACATGCGAGGGCGTCACATCCACGCCCACCGATCCGTCTCCAAAGTTCCAGGCGTAGCTGGTGATGTTGTTTTCGGCATCGGTCGAGGTCGACGCATCGAACGCCACGGTCAGCGGTACCGGACCCGAAGTCGGGGTCGCTGTGAACGCCGCCACCGGCGCGGTGTTGAGACCGCCGATGGTGTACTCCGCACTGGTGACCCCGCTGTCGGTATATCCCGCCCGCACGGCAATCGCTTTCACCGTGGCGCTGGCCGTCAACGTGAACGGCGCTGTGTACACGGCAGATGCCGCGGTCGGTGTCGTCCCGTCGGTCGTGTAATGGATGGTCGCACCGGAGGTGATGGTGAGCATGCTCACTTCCACCGATCCGTTGTACGTTCCGCCTGCCGGCAGGATAATGGGCGCGGCGACGATGTTGGCGGCTCCCCCCACTTCCAGGCTCACCTGGCTGAGCTTGGCGACGCCCACGTCTTTCGCGATGAGGCGGCCGTGAAGCTGCGAGCTGTCGCCCGTCCACAAGGTGCCGTTCGGCGCGTACAAATGCGCGAACAGGATGTTGAGCTGCCCCATGTTGATGTGATGCGTTGCGATTCCCGTGCCTTCGACGTAAAATTGGATGTCCGCCGCGTTGAGGTCCGATCCCGCCGCCGGGCCGGTATACGTGCTCTTGGTGGTGACGAAGTCTT
>JAOUPX010000058.1 GCA_029879645.1 Nitrospinota bacterium | reverse complement strand
GCAGATTCATCCCCGACTTCATCCATCGCCCAAAAACCGTACCCTCCCCCATCGTGAAATATTTTGGGGTAACCCACGGGATAATCCTTATTCCGATCAAATGCCAGGCGGGTTAAATCAGGATCGTAAGTCAGCTTGTATTCTTCGATGGTGGGCAACCGCCAATCGCGATAACCGCCGAAGCGTTTATCATTCATCAACTGAGCCCAGTCCCTGGCTTCTTCCCAGGAAGCGGGATATCTTCTTTCAATATTCCTGAAATCCTGGGTCATCCACATCAATTGATTGGCTGAATCGAGAGCGGTTTCATTATCATAGACAATCCAATCTCCCAGGATAATGCTTGTTTCCTCAAGGCGCTCCTGACGTTGAAATTCCCTGAAAATATTTAATCCGACAGCAAGCCCGAAAAAGAGAAGAGCGAGAATTACAACTACAGATATCTTATTTTTTAATTTTTTAATATTTTGGGTTAAGCCTTCCGCTTCTTGTTTTAAACTTTCATTATCACGCGTAAGAGACTTGATGGAATCCTGAAACGATTTAATTTTGGTGTTTTCCTCGTATTGATCTACACATTCTCTTATGACTTTAAGCACCTTATTGAAATCGATCGGTTTTTTAACAAAACGAAAAGCCTCCCCTTTATTGACAATATCTTCAATTAACTGCTGGTCATAAAATGCAGTGGTCAAAACCCGAACGGTGGTCGGGGAAAGCCGCTTTACCTGCTCCAGCAACTCCGTACCACGCATCCCCGGCATCCGATTATCAGAAAACAAAACCGCCACCGGCCCCCGATTGGCGACAATCTCGGCCGCTTCTTCAGGGCTCAAACACACTTCCACATCATATCCAGCGGCACGTAATATCTTGCGCGCGACAATAAGAACTTTTTTCTCATCATCAACCACAAGAATCTTATATTTTTTGTGCTCTTTAAGCAGGCTCACGGCGATCTTTAAAAATCAATTTTGATGACAATTAACCAGCACCTAAATCGAAAATATATCGACAATCTGACTTAATCCCTGGAAATATCATCGAAAATGCCCTCAACGTGCTCTATCAAATCTTTCCGGGTGCAGTTTCCCTTTTGCAAAACCCCAACAACCTGATCAGGCAATATATTTTTTTCCTTTTCGGATATCTCCCTGGCTGAAAAAATCAACACTGGCAACGATTTGCCTTGTTGGCTCTTTTGCAGTTCGGAAATCAACTTCAACCCTTTGATCTCTGAACCTCCAAGACCAACAATTATCAAATCCGGATAACCATCTGAGGAGTTAATGGAAAAGGGAGTTTGCAGTTTCAACCATTGCGCGTCCCAACCCTGCCCTTGTAGAATATGACAAAGAATATTTCCGTTAGTCTGTTCTTCATCAACCACCCATATTCGTTTTCGAACGGACGAATCCCCTGCTCCACTTTTCGCCGAACTTAAATTCGCCGGCTTACCAGTGCCTTTTAAAGGAGCATCTACCAAACTTTTCGCTTTTAGAAAAGAGGATGTCTTTACTGGAATCCTGGCGCCTCCGTTCTTCGGGTTAATTATATTTTTCTTCTCAAGGGGAAACTGAATAGTAAAAATTGACCCCGCCCCGGGTTCGCTGGATATCTCAATGCCTCCATCCAGAATTTCACACAAACGCTTGCTGAAAGAAATACCCGTGGCTGGCCTTGAAGTTTGATAATCACCTGATTTCTTGGGATAAGATTCATCAAATAACTGCCTGATCTCTTCACTCCTCATCCCCACTCCCGTATCGGAAATTTTAAAGCAAATCATTTTCCCGCCTTCAAAAGCCCTGATAAAACCCTCAATACGTATAGTTCCATTTTGAGTAAATTTACAGGCATTCCCGGCGATATTCAGAAGAATCTGTCTTATTTTAGATTGATCGGACACCATGCTACCGAGGTCGGGGCTGGTTTCCAATTCCAGCTTATTGTTATTTTTTCGGGCCAGGGGATACAATGTGGCTAAAACGCCTTGCAAAACATTTACTATGGGAAATGATTCCAGGCTAATATCCGCAGCATAATTGCTGTGGCGAATCAGGTCGTTCATACCATCAATCAATTTCAAAAGATGCCTGCCGGTAGATTCCATCACATCAAAGCTTTTTCCCAGGGAACTTGGCCCGGATTTCTCAATCTCAGAGCGAATAATTTCCCCATAAGCGAGGATAGAATTAATAGGGGTTTTTAGGTCCTGGCTGAATTGAGTCAATAAATCATTTTTAGCATTGAGAGCGGATTCCGCTTCCTGTCGTGCCACCCAAAGTGACTCCTCAGCAAGCTTTCGGTAAGCTATCTCCTCTCTCATTTTAATCATATGATCTTCCAAATCCGCAGTACGCTCACGTATCTTCTTTTCCAGATGAGAGTTGGTTTCCTGGAACAAATTGTACAGCGCCACACTTTCAAGGGCATTGGCTGTATTTTGCATGATAATGGAAAGGGTATAACGGAGAGTTTCATCCAAGTGTGGCGGGGCATCGCTGATTAGCCCAACAAACATTCCGCGGACTCTCTGCTTGGTAGAAAGAACATGTAAAATCAAATCTCTTCCTTCTATGGCTCCTTGAATTATTACAGGACGATTTTGATTTACCGCCCACGCAAAGGTGCCATCCTCTATCCTGAAATCGACTTCCCCCTGAATAATAGTCCTGTAATCCTCAGGCCAGATATAATTAAGCAAAAACTCTGAATCCGGCTCATCTACCAGATAGTAGGATACGGCATCAAATTTAAGAATTTTAAGTAAATGCTCATTGGCAATTTGAAATACTTTTCCCGGCTTTCGGTCCTGCCCTGCTGAATGATGCAGTTCCCCCAATGAAGCCAGTAATTCGAGACTGAATAAGTGCCATTTGGCAAGACTCTCTAAATATTTTATCCGTGCATTCCTTTTTTGCTCCGGGGTTTTATATTCCGGCTTTTCAGTCATCGCAAATCGTCCTAACTAAAATTTATAACGGCGTCTTTAATTTCCCGATCAAGCTGCTTAACCAGCAAGGGAATCATACTGGAAGACAAATTAAGTTTATTCCAGGCAAGCGGGTTTAAAGGAGGAATAAAAACCTCACCGGAGGACCCAAACTGAAGAGCATGCACAAACACATCTGAAACGTGAAGAATTGCCGTTTCAGATGAAAGGTTGCCATCCATAGCAGAGTCGTGAGAATGCTGCACCGCCACCTGAAACAACTCGGGAAGCTTCCAAGATTGAATCAATAAATATCCGACGCGGGAATGATCAAACCCAAACATTTCTTTTTCTACAACACTTAAAAGCTCATCCCCTGCACGGGCGATTTCAAGGGCTCGGTTCATCTGTTCGGGAATGGACAGAAACATAATGAGTCTTCCAATGTCATGAATGAGCCCTAATACATAATATTTCTCCAAACCCTTCTCATGACAAAAGGTTGCCAGGATGCGGGCCATCAATCCACAGGCTATGTTGTGCAACCAAAACGACTTCATATCCATGACAGAAGTTGACAACCCCTTGAATTTATCAACCACCAGAGTGGCCAATATCAGATCCCTTAATTGAACCATCCCGATAATTGTAATGGCATGGGTGATTGTTTCAACCCTGGTATCAAAACCATAAAAAGGACTATTAACGATTTTCAAAAGACGAGCGGATAAAGCCGAATCTTGGCCGATGATATGAGCGATTTCTGAAAAAGAACATTCGGGATCTTCTATTGCCTCGTTAACTCTATAAAAAACTTCCGGCAAACTGGCGACCTGTCCAGAGTGTTCAATTAATTCTTCCGCTGTCTCAAACATTCTAGGAAGACTCCTCTTGAGGCGTGAGAATTGTTGTCTTCCTCAAAACCTCTTGAAACAATTCCTTAACAGCAGGGTGCTGGATATCATTGAACTGAAATAACTTCTTAATTTTCTTAAGCTCCTGTTCATTTTTAACCGGAGCAGATAAGTATCCGCCTGATGATTCCTGACCACCGACCCCTTTTTGCTCAACAGTGATTTCAGCAATCCCCCAGGATTTAAATATTTTTATGTGCTTTTCAGTGATCATATTCCCTGATAAAAGAAGCCCTCGTCCAAATCGACCTTTAACATCCCTGGCTAAAATCATGCCCGGTCGAACTTCACTTAATTTGATATTTTGCATAATTCCTTTTCCTCCGGCCCTTCATTTTCATACCACGCAAACAGCCGCAACTTGCTTGTAGTCACATTCGCCTTTAAATATTTTCTGAATACCATCCTGCTTCAAAGTTGTCATTCCATCCTGAATCGCCTGCTCCTGGAGTTCCTCCATCAAGGCTTTCCGCATGATCAATCGTTTAATAGCAGGTGTCCCTTCGAGTAAT
Organism: Nitrospinota bacterium; assembly: GCA_029879645.1. Taxonomy (GTDB): domain Bacteria; phylum Nitrospinota; class Nitrospinia; order Nitrospinales; family Nitrospinaceae; genus SZUA-226. The sequence goes on along the minus strand of JAOUPX010000058.1, from coordinate 14,553 downwards.
TCATGCAAGCCGGTGCGTCCCAAGTAGCCGCTGTCACCACATTTAGGGCAACCAACAGGTTTTTTCAGGATAAGCTCGCTGTTGTATTCAATTCCCAGTTTAATAAATGCAGAATGACCATATTCCTCCACAAGCATGTCAAACTCATCGCGAGAAGGATGGTAATCCTCCTTGCAATGTTTGCATAAAGTTTTAACAAGACGTTGAGCGGCAATAAGGATCAGAGCATCCGCAAAATTGATAGGATTCATACCCATATCGATTAACCGGGTGATGGTTTCCGGGGCGGAGTTCGTATGCAAAGTACTAAAGACCAGATGCCCGGTCAAAGAAGCTTCCAAACCTATGGAGCAGGTTTCCGCATCACGCATCTCTCCAACCATAATGACATCCGGATCGCCACGCAAAAACGAACGCATGGCACGGGCAAAATCGAGTCCTATTTTATTGTGCATCTGTACCTGGCGTAGCCCGCGTTGAGTGATTTCGACGGGGTCCTCGGCAGTCCAGATTTTCTTTTTGGGAGTATTGATGTAACCCAGGGCTGAGTGCAGGGTAGTTGTTTTACCAGAACCCGTCGGGCCGACAACAAGAATTAATCCATAGGGCTTAACGACACTGGCCTTAATCAATTGCTCGTTGCGGGAAGAGAAGTTCATGCTTTCCAAAGGCAAAGGTTTACTTGCCGCCAGAATTCGCAAAACCACATCTTCGTTGCCTCCTACCGTTGGACAAGTGGCGACACGTAGCTCAATCTGCTTTTTCCCATACTTCATTTTGATCTTGCCGTCCTGAGGCATCCGCCTTTCGGCAATATCCAGCTTGGACATGATTTTGATACGTGATATGAACGCCTGCTTATATACATTTGGAATTTTCTGGGCAATTTCACATTCACCTTCCCGACGGTATCGAACAAGCATCTCCTCTTTTTCGATACCCGGCTCGATATGAATATCGGATACCCCTTTATCGTAGGCATCAATAATAATTTTATTAACCAGACGAACGATAGAACTATCGCGTTCTGAAATGGCGCTCTCTTCCTCCTGATCCTCTGTCTCAACAAGAGTGGCTTCATTTTCACTGATGAGCGATTCCAGAAGAGTGGAAACATTCTCTGAGCTTGAGGGATGAAAATCATCATGATCCTCGTCAGCGGGAGTTCCTATCAAATAATCAACAATATCCGCCTTCAATCCGACCCTGAATTGGATTTCCCTTTTTGGAAAAGTCATTTTAATATTACGAATCTTATCCGAATTCGAGGGGTCATCAATAAGGACAACTACAAGCTTTTCATCACTCTGAATGGGAACCCAGTGATTCTTAATTAGAAAATTCTTGTTCAGCCCGTCGAAATATCTTTTGGGTAGCAAAGTAGAGTCGTCGTAACCCAAATAGGGAATTCCGTAATATGCTTCCAATGATTTTCCGAGGTCAGAGCGCTTGACTCTCCGTTCCTCCAAAAGAACCGATTCCAAGTCCACTTTAGCGCTTCTTGCCTTAACCATGCTGGCTTCCAATTCTTCGGGAGTCAAAAAACCGTTATTGATCAGATAACTGAATTTATGGGATTTGGTTTTGGCAAACCTCACATTATTATGAACCGCAATGGCAAGCATTTGAGATATGGCAATAATATTTTTTTCATGGTTCGAACTGAACTGTTGTCCCGCCCGCGTATTAATTATCTGAATAACCCCCATGAGTTTATTCTCATGAATCATGGGACAGCACAGCATGGATTTTGTTTTCAGACCTAACGCCTGATCCCATGCGCTATTGTATCTAAGGTCGGGATGATACTTGGTAACAGATTCAGACGAATGGACGTTATCGATGTTAACCATTCTCCGTTCCAGCGCAACCCAACCCACAATACTGTCCGGACTAATAGGCACTCTTCTTTCCTTGATTCCGCTCGAGGTTTTCGTTTTGGAATAAATCTCATTTCTGTTTTTATCGACGGCAAAAACATTAATCCAATCGGCACCAAATAATTCCAGCATTGGTTTAAGAACATTAAACAACATCTTGTCCAAACCCGCCGCTTCCTGAATAGCCAACGAAATATCCTGAAGTTTCTCCTTATTCTCCTCGTGTTCAAGCTTTTCCAGCGCCCTTCCAAGAGATTCCGCGAGATCTTCCGCCAATTTCTGAAACTGATCAGAAAAGGAGCCCGAATCCTGCTTATTGATTATTTCCAGAACACCAATAACCTGAGATTGATGAAAAATGGGAACAGCCAGAACAGATTTGGACTTAATTCCGATTTTTTTATCCCAGGAAGGATCGTGCTCCAATCCTGGATAGGCGGCCAATTCCCTTTTATCGTATACATTGCTGATATTTAATGAGGACCTGGAATTGAAAACATATCCCGGTATGTTCGAGTCCGTTATATCTACACATTTTTCCTCTATTTCCATTGAAATATGATTCCGGGAAACTAACTGTTTCTTCTTAATATCAACCGAATAAACCACGAGCGCCTGACATTCAAAAAACTCCCTGATATCATCGGTCAAATTAAAAAAAGCCTCATTTATGTTGTCGGAAGAAACTACCGCAACGACTTTCGCTAGCAGAGGCTTTAATCGGTCAGACACCCTTCTCCCACCTACCTTGTTACGCATTTCATTTTCGTTTTTTGATTTCTTTCCGGGTAAAGCGGAGTCTTCCGGCCTTCCTCCCATTCCCTGGGAGGAACCTTTAACGCCGGAATCTGAATTGGAGCTTTTATATAAGGGCATGGTTTAGTATAGGAATACATTTACAACGAAGCATAAAATTAGGTTAAGGCCTGACCTTTTAAAATACAAGACCAATAAAAACGGGTTTGAGGATTGAATTTGAATGATTTGAAAAGCTTCCCCATTGTTAACCCCAATTCCCCAGGAACACATATGTTTACATACTAATGAGGCTTTTTTTCATATTGTCCGTCATGGTCCGAGGACACAATTACATTGAATTATGGGTATAAGCATCTCAGCATAAATTCAGAGTCTAATCGGTTGCTTTTCAATACCTTCTTGGCTATACTTTTTACATAGAAATACAATTAAAATGTATTAGGCGTTACCACTTTTCCCTCAAGATTAGGATAGGTGGAAACCCTTTCCTTAAAATTACATGCCCTGATTCAAAATCAAACGGTAGCGGGAAAACATGTGTTGAAGAATATAAAATTAGGCGAAGGCAAATTAAAAAAAAAGGGGGCACGCCCTCCCGTATTTCAGCGAAAGCCTCAATCTTCCTTCCATAAAGGGTCTAGCAAATGAACTTAAAAGAGAAACCCGGATATTTAGCAGGGCTTACACTTCTTCTAACATTTGGTTTGTTGGTTTTATGGGAATTCTGGCTGGAGTCTTTCATCCTGGTCAATTATTTGGATCTTGAAGTCAACAAAAACTCCCTGGACCGATGGGCTTTCGTCGTGGCTTGCCTATCAATTGTATGCTTTTCCCTGATTCTCCCCTTTAAAAGCATGAAGAAAATAACGGATGAAAACGACTCCCTGGAAACAGCACTGAAAGGCGAACAGATCCTGTCCAAAGTATTCTTCAATGTTGATAATTCAATCATTCTGGTAATTGACACCTCCAACCGCATCATGCAAATCAACCAAAAGACTTCCCATCTTTTAGGCTTTAAAGAAGAGGAAATGACGGGAAAAGATTGGATATCTTTCCTGGTTCCGGAAAAAAACCAGGAAGCGGTCAAACACCAATACAAACAATTCGTAAACGATAAAAACCAAAACTTCACACGCTTCACCACGCCTGCTTTAACTAAAAGCGGTGCCGAAAAAATAGTGGACTGGCAGTGTTCTCCCTTAAGAGATGATAAAGGCCAAATTTACGGATCCATCAATTCAGGCCAAGACATCTCTGAACCCATTCGCCTGCGGAATGAATTGTCCCAAATCAGGGGAAAACTGGAACCCCAAATCAAAAAGCTGACTTCGGAGCTCAATTTCAATAAAAAGAAATATCACAGCGAAGCCATCAAAACGGCAAATGCAAAAGCCCGTTTTAAATTCTGGTTTGACCTGGAAAGTTCTCTAATGGGGTTAACTTCACCAATCAATAATGATCCGGCAGAAGTAAATAAACGGATAAGCAAAGCGCTCAAGCTGTTTGGTGAATTATCTGATGTGGATCAGGGTTACGTATTTAAATTTACCTCTACCGGATCGCAAATGATCAATTCCCATTTATGGGTGGCGGGAGAGCCTCTACTGGAACCGGACTCCGGAGAAGAAATTTCCCTCGATAATTTCACCTGGTTTAAAAAGAAAATTCAGAATCAGGAGGTCATTCACATCCCAGACGTTAAAGCCATGCCAAAGGAAGCCCATACGGAAAAGGAAGTCTATCTTTCTCAAGGAATAAAATCCTTAATCAATGTACCGATCATTCACAATGACTCGGTTGTCGGCTACCTAGGCTTTGAGTCTAGCCAAAAGGAAAAGGTTTGGGACAATGATGAAATCAATCTAATCAAAGTTATCGCGCGGTTGATTGCCAGCACCACCAATGCGCAAACTAAAATGGAAGATCAATCCACTTCCGCAATACCTGAAATCAGCCTTGAAAGCGAACCCCTCCTGCTGGAATCCACAGACACTTCACCACAAGACACCTCTCCTTCTATCAAGGAAGAGTTGAAAAAGGCAAAACTGGTCTTTGAAAAGGAGTATCAGGAAAAACTTAAGGAAATGGAAAAAGCTCGCTCTCAATTAATGTCTGAGCTAAAAGAACGGAAACAGGCAGAAGCGGACCTTCGAAACAATCGGGACTCGATTGAACGGCAGCTGGGCGAAAAATCACTTCAATTAGAAAAGCTCCTCTCAGAGCCGGAGACCAAAGGTACGCGCCAGCTTGACAGCCAATCCAACCTTAAAATATCCATCGGAGACGATGCAAACAAAGAAAGTGAGAATTTAAGAAAGATGCTCCAAAAGAAGGAAGCTGAGTTAACCGCCCTACAAGCACAACTCAAAACAAAATCCATGGACTCATCTCCGGCTGAGATTGAGGATTACAAAATAAAAATCTCCAAAAAGGATGAGGAAATACAATCGCTAAAAAATAAATTCGAAGAAGAACAATCTGCAAGGACCAGATTGCAAGAGCAGTTGAAAGAAATTGAGGAGTCCCTCAGCGCACAAATCGAGTCCATCAAACCTCTCCAGGAAGCCAATCAGATGTTGGAAGAGGAACTGACGGAACTCAGAAAACTTCAGGGAGAATTTGAAACCAATTCTGACCTTTTGGAGGACACCAAGCAGGAGCTGGAAAGTCTGGAAATCGCCAACGAACAGTTGATGACGGATGTAGAGGAAAAGAATTTCCTGATTGACGAAGCTAAGGAAAAGGCCTCTCGGTACGAGCAAATGGATCTCCCCATATTTACCTTGGACCAGGATGGCAACATATTGACCTGGAACAAAACAGCGGCTTCAACTACAGGCTACATATCTGAACTGGCTCTGGAGTCACCCATCTCCATCATGTTCGCGGAAAAAGACGAATTTGATTTCGAAAATGAATTCCTCGCTCCCCTGAAAGAAAACTCACGGCACCGCATTGAAATCCCCATTAAAAAACCCAACGGCCAAATATTTAACGCCCTAATAAGCCTGGCATCTTTCAAGGACAGGAACGGTATCGTGTCTACCCTTGGATACCTGGTCAACCTGTCAGACAGCGAAAATGAGGGCGAAATAAATGCCATCAAAAGGCAGTTCACGACATTGCTGGGCCATTCAGGATTGATCCTGGTCAATCTTTCCTCTGAGTACCATGTTTCGGATATGAACGAAAAGGCGGAATCCACCTTTGATTGGAACCGGGAAGACATTCAGGACAAAAACTTCTTCGAAGAGGTTCTTCCAAACGAAACATGGGAAGAGGTATTTTCGGACATACAAGAGCGCATGACTGCCCAGGATACGGTAGAGCTGGAAACACATACCGGACAAGGGGACTCGAAAAAATATTATTTATGGAATCTTGCCAAGGAAATTGATCCCAAAGATCAATCAGTCAAAGGTATTATCGCCCTGGCTCAGGATGTAACGGAAATTCGAAATGCCAAAAACAATCTGAATCAGGCTCAAGGGGAATTACGTGAAAATCAGTTATTACTAAACTTGCTCGTTGACAAGGCGGAAGACGGATTAATCAGGATTGATGAAAATGGAATCATTCAATCTTTCAACCAGGGGGCCGAGAAGTTATTTGGCTACATGCCGCGGGAGATAATCGGTAAGAATGTAAGCATTTTAATGCCTGACCCTTATAGCAAGGAGCACGATAATTATATTAAAGACTATATCGAAACAGGTCATTCCAATTTTGTTGGAGGAGCCCCCAAGGAGTTGATTGGCAAAAACAAAGGCGGCTCTATCTTCCCCGTTGAAATAACCCTAAGGGAAACCTACAAAGGATATCAACGCCAGATTGTAGGTGTGGTTCGGGATATCAGCAAACGTAAAAAATTGGAAATCAAACTTTTCGAAATTGAAGAAAAGTATAAGCGGTTCTTGGACGCAGAATCCGGCGCTATATTGGTCATCAATGCCGAGACACAGGAGATCATGGAAGCTAACTCTACAGCATTACACCTGTATGGTTATGACCGGGAGGAATTCTTGAGTCAGAACTTCAGAAACCTCATGGCCCAAGATGATTCCTCCATGAATGATGACACCGCATTTTCAGGCTCTGGGCTGGGTTCTGCCCCACAAGAGTCCAAACTCTACCAATCCAAAAAAGACGGTACCCTCTTCCCGGCCAAAATCATCACCAGCGCTTTCCAGTCAAACGATATTCATTATGAATTAAAAATCGTTCATGACATCACAAATGAAATTCAGTTACAGGAAGCACTGAATTCAAAGGAAACTGAGCTGGAAGAAAAAGATATTGAGATGGATGAAAAGTTGAATGATAAGGAAAGCCAGATCAAAGAACTTATTGCTCAACGCGAACAGATTAAAATTGCCCTTAGAGATGAAAAGTTCGATGCCATAGAACATATCACCGATTCAATGGTGGATTTGGTCAACAATCCCATTCAAGGAATTGAAAACATCCTTGAGCAGGTAAAAGAACGCGCTGAGATGGCAGATATCCATAAAGGCCTGGTCACAGTAGCTATGAACGAATGCCGGAGAGTCGCCGACTTGGTGGGTAAATTAAGAAACTACCAGCCTCCCACCGATGATGATCTGGAACCTTTGAACATCCATCAGGTCATAGATGATATTTTGCAGAATAATATGGATAGCATTAACCAGCATACGATCACTCTCGAAAGAAATTACGCGGATGACTTACCCACAATTGCCGCCGTCACGAATCAGATTCGTCAGGCCATCAATAATTTAATTAAAAATGCCGAGGAGTCCTTTGGAGACAATGAAGGTAAAATTATCATTTCCACGGAACAGGACGGTTCAAATGTAAAAATCCACATTCAGGATACCGGTTGCGGAATTCCTGAAAAAGACAAAGACCGGATTTTCGAACCTTTCTATACCACCAAGTCTGCCATCCACAGACCCGGGTTGGGCCTGCTGGCCACCCTGGGCATCGTTAAAAACCACAAAGGTGAAATTGATGTCAACAGCCGGCCGGGTGAAGGAACCACTATCACAGTGACGCTCCCGATGAGGCCGCATTTGAATTCACCCAATGGGGATCATTAAAAAAAAATTTTCCCGGTTGTAAGGAAAGCTAGGGGGTCCTGGGGGGAAGTAAATTCCGGTCAGTTGCTACACAACCACAGATTGCGCCTGATCAAGGGATGTAAGCGTGGCGGAGTGACAAGGGATTCTCGCTTAAAAGAATTGGAACTTGGCCCCAATCCATCGCGTATCCTGAGGGATTCCTTTAAATTCAGGGGCTGCGCCTGAATATCCCCTGGACCGATTAAATTATTTTTTCTGGATAAACGGTTCACCCCTGCTCCCTTCTCGAAAACCATTAGATTCAAAATTTCCATTCAGGTTCCATAAAAAATGGGCTTTCGCCGCCTCTTATCCGCAAGAACTTGAGAACTCCATCTGGCATTAATAATTAGTCTATAAATCCCCTGCCCCACAGCCTAAGACCTCATTAATGGTTAAATTAATGAAATCAAAGGAATTAAACCCTCGATCAACGCTCCGGATGATTAAAATTTTTTAATTTCCCGTTAACTTTACTTTAATTCTCCTTACCTATACTGGTCACGAATCCGGCTGGATCGCCCTGACATGCGAAAGGATTTTCTCAAGTCCAGGCGGTTGCTTAAATCAACCGGACCCAAATTAATCCACCACCTGTCGGGAAAGATCGGAGGGTTTTATGTTTTACCCAGTACGCATATTCAATAAAAGTGGAAAACTGAAACGGGAAGTGTCCTCTCATGCTCTCAGCCGTAATTATTGGAGCAAGGTATTCGACCCGGCTCGTAAAAATATTCAAATCAGCGTCCAGGGTATCTCAAAAAAGGATCGCGCTGAATTGGGATGGGAAATGGATGATGTAAATTTTTCGGAAGATTAATTTGTTTTCCTCCTCCTCGAAGCCCCTGGCCAAGGACGGATCTTCGCCTCCCTCTGGGATAAGCCAGCCAAACCTCCTCCCTTACAGGGAGGAGGCTCCCACTCTCTGCTCAATTTTTTCAAAAAATCTTCCATATTGACAAATCCAATACAATTTCATACCGTCTAAAGATAAATGTAATGGCAAGTCAGGATTCCCCTGACCGGCTCTGCGGCTCATTCCTCAAGAATCCGGTATGAAGTTATTTAAAAATGAAAACCAATGTCGTTCCATGACCCGTTTCCTGATCTTCAGTTTCGGCTTCATGGTCGCGTTTTCAATTTATTTACATAATCACGAGTTCGATCCTTTCGCGGCTGACGAAGATTGTGCTCCCTGCCACTGGTCTCAAACTGCGACCAGTCTCGACATTGATATTCCGGACCTGAACGTTACTTCATGGGTTCGATCCATTTCCGTTAAATCGGAGCATCTTCTCTTTCCAAAGTCCATTCACACCTATTTTGGACGCAGTCCTCCTCTTCTTTTCAGTTAATTCGTTCCAACCAAATATTGAAAACGTTTTTACCAGGAGGATCCATGAAATGGTCTACCTTTGTCCTCTTCATTTCGGTATTTCTTGCAAGCGCCATCCCTACCCGCGCCCAAGATAGCCCCGAGGACCTATACGAACTTCAGGAAAGAATCAAGCGCCTCGAGCGAAGAATACAAAGAATGGAGAAAGGGCCAACTGCACCTGCGCCGCAGAATGCAGAATCCACCCCGAGCTCATCGAAAGCAGAGAAATCCATCCCGGTTCCTTTCCCGGAAATGCCCCGCGCTACAGGGAGCTCGGCCGATTCAGCCTTTGCCACAGCCACCGGACTGACCCGGACATTCAACCCGGCCATCAGTGTCAACGGACTGTTTCTCGGAACCTATCGTTCCATAGAAAACAACATCCCCGACACCGAAACCAAAACGGGGCTGGATATCCAGGAAATGGAATTGCAGTTCACCGCAAATGTCGACACCTATCTCCGCGCCAACTTCCGAGTCTCATTTGAAGACGATGAGGTCGAAATCGAGGAAAGCTTTGTCGATCTTCTCTTGTTCGACCGGGTGGCATTAAGAGCCGGGCAGTTTTATACCCATTTGGGGAAACACAACCTTCTGCATACGCATCAGTTCCCTTTTATTGACGTTCCACTGGTCAACAGAGAAATTTTTGGGGCGGAGGCACTTTTGGAAATCGGCGTGGGCCTCAGTTACCTGATGCCCCTGCCCTGGTATTCGGAATGGGTTTTTGAGTTCGTTGAGGGAGATAACTCCAACCTGTTCGACGCCCCTCTCAACGATGATTTCGCCTATATCCTCCATTCCCGCAATCTCTGGGACCTCAATGAAGACACCACAATGGAAATTGGCGGATCCTATTCAACAGGACGCAATGGCACCGGGGCCGCGTTGGGAAATCGTAACAGGACCACTCAAATAGCGGGGGGCAACCTGACTCTAAAATGGAAACCCGCCCGGCAAGCACGTTATAAGACCCTGGTGTGGCAATCGGAATACATTCGCACCTGGAAAGAGACCGGTGTCAATGCCCTTTCGGGACTGGACAACCCCGACGATAACAAGGGGGGCATGTATTCGTATCTTCAATACCAATTCGCCGAACAATGGTGGATTCAGGCCCGTTACGGTTATTTCGGATTCCACCAGGCGGAGGCGGCCAACGATCAGCAACGAACCACCCTTTTGCTGGGTTATGTTCCAAGCGAGTTTTCAGCAATCCGGCTCCAGTACAGCTATATTGATGAGGATATCTCCAACGAACATCAAGTCCTCCTTCAACTGAACTTCTCGCTGGGATCGCATCCTGCGCACCGATACTGATGATAAAAACCCTAGAACAAGCCATCAAACAACCCCTCTCATGGTTCTTGATCCTGATGCTTCTTGTTTGTTTCAGCGGTACGGCCAACGCCCAACTCAAGGTGATCACCACCACGCAGGATATCGCCTCACTGGTGCAAGCAGTGGGCAAGGGTCTGGTCGAGGTGGAAAGCCTCACCCAGGGATATCAGGACACGCATTTTGTGCAGGCCAAACCGAGCCTGATGCTCAAAATGAATCGCGCCGACCTTCTAATTTATCAGGGTCTGGAGCTGGAGGTTGGGTGGCTCCCTCTGTTACTCCAGGGTGCGCGCAATGCCGATATTCAGTTGGGAAAACACGGAAACCTCGATCTTTCGCTAGCCATTGATCCGATAGAGGTCCCACAGGGCAAACTGGACCGCTCCATGGGCGATGTGCACGCCTTCGGCAATCCGCATTACATGCTGGATCCGGGAAACATCAAGCCTATTGTCTATTTTATCGCCGATCACCTTTCAAAACTATTGCCAGCGCAAGCGGCCCAGATCAAATCTAATAGAAAACAGTTTATTAATAGATTTGAACCGAAATTAAAGGAATGGAAGGATCAAATGGCGCCGTTTGCCGATACTCCGGTAGTGACGTATCATCGCACATGGAGTTATTTCCTGCGTTACTTTCACTTGACCCACATAGGCACGGTGGAACCGAAACCCGGAATTCAACCGTCGCCCAGCCACCTGTCGGACCTGGCGCAAACAATGAAGGAGAAAAACGTTCACCTGATCCTGCACGCCATATATTACCAGGATAAATTTTCAAAACTGCTGGCGGGCAAATCAGGAGCCAGGGTACTGACCCTGCCCCCTTCTGTCGGTGGAGTGCCCGAAGCCAGCGATACCATCAAGCTGTTTGATTACCTCGTCAACCAGATCACCAGAGCGCTTTCAAGCAATGAATGACTTTATAACTTTCATGGCCGCCCCGGCACTGGGATGCATGGTGATGACCCTCATATTCACCTACTTCGGCATTCATGTCCTCAGGCGGGGCATCGTGTTCATCGATCTCTCTATGGCGCAACTGGCGGCGCTGGGCACAACCGTAGCTTTTGCAATGAACGTCGAAGAGCATTCCTATGGATCGATTCTTTTTTCAATGGGCTTTGTATTCTTAGGAGCCTTATTTTTCACACTGGCGCGCTATATCGCACCCCGCATTTCGCAGGAAGCGGTGATTGGAATCATTTATGTGCTTGCCGCTTCTCTGGCGGTAATCGTTGCCGACCGCTCCCCGCGGGCGGCAGAACATATCCAGCACACTTTGAATGGCTCGATATTATGGATAACGTGGGGAGGTGTTTTAAAATTATTCACCGCCTTCGTAATCCTCGGTGGATTTCTCTGGATCTCCCGCAAATCGTTTTATAAGTGCTCCACTCAATCCAACAGCCCTGAGCCCTATACCCGGAATCAGGCTCTTTGGGATTTTATATTCTATCTGATGCTGGGATTGGCGATTGTAGCCTGCATCGAAACAGCCGGGATATTTCTTATTTTCACATTGCTGATTATTCCTGCGGCCTGCGGTATCCAAATGTTTGATTCACTGGGAAAGCAATGGGTGACCGGTATCGCGCTGGGAATCCTGGTCAGCTGGGTCGGCCTGGCAATATCCTTTGCTTACGATTTGCCTACAGGCTCCACCCTCGTCTGCGCTTTCGGCATTTCATTTATCACGACCCTGGGATTCAGTTTCCTATCAAGAAAATAAAGGACTCCCCGGGAACTGGACAGCGACCTGAATGTTATTGTCAAAAGAGGCTACCAGAGGCATAATATTAAGGTAAACGAAAGATAATCCGTGTATGCGTTCATCTTAAATTCGATGTTTTCCATACAATTCATGGAATTCAGCCAGTCTCACCTCAATGAAAAAAGCAGTCCCCAAAAAATCCAATCATAAAATTTTGGATTCCACGTCCAACGTTCCTACCGATACCTCTGCCGGACAATCGGTAATGGAAAATTCAGCCGGGACGGAAGCAGACTCCAAAATTATAGTTCCTTTGAATAGCATCGACCGGAATAGCCTGTCAGCCAGCATCGAAAGCATGATTCATTTGTCCAGGGATATCATTGTCGTTCTGGGGAAAAACCAGGTTATTCAAACCCTTAATCCTGCGGCCTGTCAGGCTCTGGGTATTGGGCGGGAAAAAGCTGAAGGCAAAAACTGGTTCGACCATTTTGTGACGCGCTCCATGAGAACCAGTGCCCGAAAATCCTTTCAGGATTTGTTTTCCGGAAAACGGGATTCCATGGGCTACCTGGTCATACCCATTGTTAATAAAATGGGAGAGGAAAAACTCATTGAATGGGAAGGGATAGCCCTGAAGGACGGCGGAGGAACCCCAGAGGCAGTTCTATTATCTGGAAGAGATATTACCCAGCAAAAGAGAATAGAAAAAGAACTGATACAAAGTGAATGGGACATGGCGCTGGCCCAGAAAATAGCCCGGCTCGGAGGCTGGGTGTATAATATGGCCAATGACGAAATCAGGATGTCAGATGAAATGGTCCATATCTTTGGAACATCCCTCCAGGCCTCTCCAGTACCTTATAAGGTTTTTCTAAAACTCATCCATCCCGATGACCGTCAGCGAGTGGCTGCCTCTCATGAAGAATCATTACGCACCGGCAAGGGACATAAAGTGGAATATCGGGTCCTTTTAACCGACGGCACCGAAAGAACTGTTTACGAAGAGTCTAAAATTTTTCTGGATGACCTGGATAACCCCCTCAAAGTCCGGGGCATCGTGCAGGACATTTCTGAACGAAAAAAGGTGCAGGATCGGTTAATGCATGCAGAAAAACTGTCTTCAATCGGCAAGCTTTCCGCATCGATTGCCCATGAAATCAACAATCCCCTATTTGGAATCCGCAACGTTCTGGAGCGGACCCGGATGTGTGTCCCTCTCAAGGAAGCGGACGAACGTTTCATTGACATGGCTATCAGCGAAACCGACCGCATCGCCAAATTGACCCGCCGGCTCAATAATTTTTTCAGCCCGACACGGGAACACAAGGAACCTCTTCAAATCAACCGGATCCTGGAGGAAATCACTTTATTGATTCATAAGGAGCTGGAAGATCGTAAGATCAAGCTCCAAGCCCGTTACGCCGAGGTTCTTCCGGAAGTGATGGCGGTCCCTGACCAGATCAAGCAGGTGGCTCTGAATCTGGTTCAAAACGCCATGGAGGCCATTCCCGAATCCGGAGGAGAAATCATCCTGACCACTTTCCACCAGGATTCTTATTTATATTTTTCCGTCGCGGATAATGGAACCGGTATGACAGAAGACACCCGGAAGAATATCTTTGAGCCTTTCTTCACTACAAAATCAAAAAACGAAGGCACCGGTCTCGGTCTTTGGGTGACCAATGGTATTGTCCAATCGCATGGAGGAGGCATAGAAGTCCATTCTGAATGTGGAAACGGGACAACCTTTACAGTTTCTTTGCCAATGGTATAGACAGCAACATACAAATTCGTTCCCCGGAATTGATTACGGTCGCCAAAGCCTCACCTCAAACCCTCATCTTAATTTACCTGCCCCATCGTAGTATGGAATCACAATTCCGCCCTTACTCCTAGCCTCATTTTTAGTCGGCAGAGGCCGTCTGCGAGTATTTCCCGAATAAGAGGGTTCCCTACTTAATTCAAATCAGACCCCTTCCGAAATAGCTTAAAACCCTTTAAATATATAGCCTTATAGCCGACAAATTTTGCCTTTCTCAGTAAGTCCACAAATCCAATAAAAACAGTAAATAAGGAGATGCTGTCTACTTTATTATTCCATGAGAGCCCATTTCTGTCAGAAATGAGCCGTTTTATCAGAGAATTTTTGGCATGAATTATCTGTGCCATTAAAATAATATATTTAAACCCTTTAAATTTAATAGCTTACATTACTCACTTCAACTTATTCCAATCCTGGCATACTTCCTGCTTATATATGCTCATACCATGCTCCACTTGGGGTATATGGCTTTATTGATTAACAAGAGAGAGGTAAAAACATGAGAAAAGCTAAATTCTGGGTAATGCAAATTGTAATGATAGCCATTGT
>JAOUPX010000141.1 GCA_029879645.1 Nitrospinota bacterium | reverse complement strand
CCTATATCCTCCCCTCAGCAAGGGGAGGAATATGGAAAGCCGGGTGCTATGTAAAGCTCTCCTTTCCGAAGGGGGCTCTCATGACTTTTCCTTAATTTAAAAATCTAAACACAGATTCTTCGCTGACTCTCAAAAGGAAATATTATCAACCACCCTCACCCCAGCCCTCTCCCATCAAGGGAGAGGGGGGATAAAGGAATGAATTATCAACCACCCCCAACCCCTCCTTTGGAAGGAGGGGGGATGCTTGTGCAGCGGTCTCTTCTCGGAAAAGGGTATCAAACCTTTGATACCAATGGAATCAAATCTACCGGTGGCCCTGTTATTTCCGCTAGGACGGTCAGGCGGTCAGGTGGCGGGCGGGGATCAGATACTGCTTGACGTAATCGTCGATCGCCTCGTCCAGCGGGGTGAGCGGTGAGGTGTATCCGGCGGCCCGGATTTTCCCCATCTCGGCGCAGGTGTGGTACTGGTACTGATCCCGTATGGAATCGGGCATCTCGATGTAATCAATCACCGGCTCGCGCCCCATCGCGCGAAACAGCGCCCGCGCCAGATCGTTCCAGCAATGCGTCTCCCCTGTGCCGACGTTGAACAGGCCGTTGACTTCCGGGTGGTCCATAAAAAACAGCGTCATCGCCACCGCATCCCGGACATAGATAAAATCCCGCACCTGTTCGCCGTCGCCGTATTCCGGCTTGTACGATTTGAACAGGCGGATTTTCCCGGTGTCGCGAATCTGCTCGTAGCCTTTGAGCACCAGGCTTCGCATGTCTTCTTTATGGTATTCGTTAGGGCCGAACACGTTGAAGTACTTGAGACCCACGATCCGGCTCAGCAAGCCTTCCTCCCTCGCCCACAAGTCAAAATCCTGCTTGCTCTGGCCATAGGGATTGAGGGGTTTTAATATTTCCAGTTGGGTGACATCATCCGAGTAGCCCTGCCATCCGTCGCCGTAGGTGGCGGCGCTGGAGGCGTAGATGAATCGGGTTCCCCGTTCCAGGCAGAACCGCGCCAGGTGCTGAGTGTATTCCACATTGTTGCGGGTGAGAAAATCGACGTCGGTTTCGGTGGTGGAGGAGCAGGCGCCCAGGTGAAACAGGGTGTCCACTCCCTGCAACGATCCATCTTTCACCTGCGCCAGAAAAGTATCCGGATCGATGCGGCGGGAAAATTTCAGTGGAGCAAGATTGTTTTTCTTTTCCGGGTGGTCTTCCAGGTCGACCACGCAGATATCGCTGAGGCCCCTCTGGTTGAGGGCGTGGACAATGGCACTGCCGATGAATCCCGCACCGCCGGTAACGACGATCATGAGCGCTCCGATGAAAAATTAAAAGGTGAATTCTGTTTCTTTGGTTTCGCGGTGCATGGTTTTCCAGTTGAAATCGGGAAGCAGGGGAACCGGTTTCTCCGTAGACTGGCTGGCCATTTTCTGCAGGGTTTCAATGCGGTCCTCACCCGCCGGGTGGGTGGACAGGTATTTCAGCCATTCGGCTAATTCCGAATCCAGGTTGCTTTCACTTCCGTCCTCCGGGTCTTCCTCTTCGGGCTCCCCTGGAGGTAAATCCTCTTCCTCAGCTTCCATATCCTCCGATTCGCTTTCCATTTCATCCATCTGTTTCTGCTGTTCTTTTTCAAACGCCTGAAACATTCGGACCATTCCCTGTGGATCGATTCGCGCGGCCAGCATCATTTTCATCCCTTCGGAGTCCGCCTGCGATTCCAACTCCCGGCTGAAACGCAGAAATTCCAGCATGCCCCCGGCCTGCACAATGACATTCATCATGGAATCGCCGGAAACGATGGTGGCCAGTAAATTGATCGCCTCGGACCGAATGATACCGCGTGTGGAATGGCGCTTCAACACATGTTGAAATTCGTGGGCCAGTACGCCGGCCAGCTCTTCCGGCGTTTCGGTTATATTGATCAGCCCCTGAAAAACGACGATCGTCCCCCCCGGCAGGGCCAGCGCATTGACCATTTTGGACGGATGCACGTATATCCGGAATTGATACGGCTGATCCGGAACCGTTTTCAACAAGCGTTTGGTAATAACTTCCAAAGCCTTCCTTACTTCCGGGTCGGGTTCTTTGATGGATTTCTCGAACAGGGCCTGATAGTAATCCCGTCCCAGCTTTTCTTCCCATTCCGTTGGAACGTGGTCGGCCACTGTATTGGTGATTGCCGGAATGCCGTACACCCAAAGCGCAAAAATCAGGGGAGGCAGAGTGACGCAGGCGAGGATCATTAATAAATATCGTAATCTTCTTTTGTGAGGCTGATTCCAGACATTACCCAGCGCCCCCGGAGCCACCCGGTGTGCCTCGTGCAGAAACTCCGGATCTTCAATTATTAGAAATTCGGGAATGATGTCTTTACCGGGAGGGATTCGTTCCAGGCGAACCGGCCCCCCCGAACTGGTTCTCGACAGCCTGAGGGCAGTATACGGCCAGAGAATCCGGCGTTCATCGGGGAACACCAGCTCCAATTGAGTTTTGGTCAGGAAAATTTTAAGGGGATAGGAATTGGCGCTTTTCCCGTCGTAAAAATTACCCGTAAACACGGGTTTGGTGACGTTCATATCCTTTGGGAAGGGAAGCAACCGGACCGGTCAGATTCCAATGTCGATATCCATGTCAAACCCATCGGCGGCTCCTTCTCCCAGCGCACTGCTTTTTTGAGCATCCTGCACAACCTGTGACAACTGCATGTTGCCGGCAACGGCCAGATGGTCCGCCAGAAATTTTCGGGATCTTATAGTGGCCCAGGGAAAACCCAATCCCAGCGTGCAAACAATAATGAGGAAATTGGTAACCTGTAAAATGATCCATTGCCAGGTGGTGGCGTCGTAATTAAAACTGGCGCCTGCAAATTGGGTCTTCGACCAATTGTACCGATCCAGATAGACTGAATAACTCATGTAACCGATCACCAGGGGGATCCACATGACCCCCATAGCAACCGTGGCTAATTCTTTGTTAAAAATTTCGGGGGCCAAAATCGGCAATGCCGCGGGAAGGGCCACGCACCCCACGAACAATAATATTAACATCAGAAACGCTTTTAAAATATCCTTACCGTCTCCTTCATACTTGAAGGACTGGTTGCCGAAGTACGCGTTGCTTCTCCAGAATTGCTGTTTCCTGGCGGTAAAATAAGGCCAGTACAAGCCGAGGGTCAATGCGGTCAATAAATATCCTTTAACATAAAGCCACAGGGCGCTTTTGCGCATTCCTCGAAAGGAGAGACGGATGCCTCTCCACGCCGTTCGCGATAACCGGTAGCGAAAGGCCCCCACCATGATCACCGGTAATAGTACAACAATGATGTAGGAACTTCCTATCTGGGCGGCTATTTCCGCCTGCGGTCCCCAGGCACTGCCGATGGCCATAATCCCCAGGTTGAGCAGAGTCAAAATAAAACCAAAAATTACCGCTCCCTTGAACAACTCCCCTCCCGTGCCATGATAATAAAACCGGTCGCCGGCAAAGGATGATTGCTCGCATAAATAGCGGCGCACTTTGGTTTTTCCCCAAAAGTAATAGATTCCCAAAGTGAGGATCGTCAGGACCCAGTTGATGAGCATGATTTTAAATAATCCGCCGCCGGTGCCGTGGAACCCGATGGGAAGACCCTGCGGAGGCGTAGAGTCTTGATTTTTTCCTCCGCCATTTCCCGGCGGACGAAGCCTGCTGCCTGTGCGCGGTGGCTGACCGGGCGGGCCGCCTGCCATTTCTTCACCCTCGTTGCCCTCAAAACCCTGTCCCGCTTCACTTGAGGGTGGCTCTTCCAGAGCCACAGCGCCGGCAATCTGATCGACCACAGCCTGCTGGCCGGAACGCTCCACCCGAAAACCGATGGCTTTCAGATAATTTTCCGCCACGGCGGCCTGTTTATCGGGAACCCCTTTGGGAGTCTGCCAGGTTTCTCCCTTGGACACCTTGTCTAAAATGGCATGGGCCTGTTGAGGGGCCATGCGGAACATCAGCGCCAGCTTTTTAGCCGCCGCCTCCTGATCGTCACCAACAAATGCGCTTAGTGTAAGAAAACAACTCATAATGGGTTCCCGGTTTGGAAGTCATTGATAATCCCCCAATGATTAATCCAGCGCGTTTAGCGTTTCTTCTTGAACATCCCTTTGATTTTACCAAATAAGCCCGGCTTGCTTTCTACCGTCTCATCCATCATGGGCATGTTAAAATCATCACCACTCATAACAGGAATACGCTCCACATCAAACCCCAGACTGCGCAGATAGGGTTCCGCAACTTCCGACTGGCGGTCAGAAACCTGATGGTCGAACTGCCAGGGGTTGCCATTGGAAAGGTTGTCTACAATATTACCTGCTTCATCGCTACCCATGCGAAAAACACGGGCCATTTTTTCCGCAGCCACTTCCTGATCGGCCCCCGCCCAGCTATTGATCATTAAAAAGCAACTCATATCAAGCCTCCAGAAACTTACAATTATAGTTAATGTATGAATCCTAAATAGTATCCGCTATAAATCTGAAAATTTAAAGAAAAATTTGGCTCACATAACTCCTTGTTTTTAAACGCCAAAAATTCTCCCGCCTCCCGCTGGCGGGCATAGCGAATCATCATATTGCAAATATTTATCTCACTACAAGGGATGGCTTTTCAAAAGGAAACAGGTCTGCAGGGAGTATTTTAACGAATTTTCGACCTTTTTGCTGGGGAAGGGGAAGTGATCTAATAAAAGTCGTAGGCCGCCTGTTGCTGAGTCCAGCCCAGAAAACCGTCCTGCTCCGGATGCCCCGTAAACTTGTCGGCGTTTTGAACCCAGGTTTCTGGATGGTCCCAGTTATCCCCAAAGTGATAGAGATACATTTTTGCGCGGATTTCCCTGGGCAGGGTCATCAACTCTTGATAGGAAGCATGCACTCCGCCCTGGAACAGCTGGCAGTCGTGGAACATGACCTCCGCCTCCTGGCTGAACCGCTCAGGGTACTCGCGATCGAACATGGTATCGCCGGATATCCAGACTTTTCTGTTGATGTAGATTCCAGAGCACCACTGGGATTCGTCGACATTGAGAGCGCTGTCCGGGAAATGACGGGTCCGCACCAGAATCAATTCAATCGGTCCATATTGAATCTTCCAGCATTTACTACCGAATGTCTCGATCGGTAGAGGTCGTAAAATTTCAAAAAAATCGGTGATTTGTAGGGACCGGCCCTGATTGACTTCGCAATATTCCGCGCCGCCCGAAAGGCTTTTGCTCCATAACAGATCCTGGTAATCCCTGAGAATGATCAACTTGGGGTGGAAGGAGGGCTGACCATAGCGGTTCATCAGCATGACTTCCTCAAACCCGCCGATATGGTCGGCATGGCTGTGCGTCGGGAGATAACAATTCACGTCCCGCACACTCAAGCCGATGTCATCCAGCGCCAGAGGCCCCTGGGTTCCGCAATCGATCAGCACATGGTGGTCCCCCTGAATCACCAGAATATTGGATTGCCGCCGCCTTTTGGAAAATGCCGACCCGACACCGATAAACACCACTCTTAAATGGCCGTCCGTTTTGAGGGAAAGGGGTTTCCCCTCCTCGCATATCGCGTTCACTTCGTACATATTTTATTAACCGGTCAGGGAGCCTTGCGGCCGGGGTTTACGTAAATAAAATTAACTGACTGTTTATATTATAATTAGAAGCGATTTATTTAAAATGCGCTACAAAAAAAATCCATGTACAATAAATCCTGATATACGGGACAGGAAGTTCACCAGCCTCTCTTTCAAAACAATTGTAAAACCCGTGGTCGCAATCTATCGGCAAACATCCCGTTTGCACTCGGCCCGGCCCCGACAGGAAAAATAATTTTTCTGCTGGAGGGATGTCTATGAAGCGGAAACCTGAATTATCCAAAATGACCAAATCGGAATTATCGGCGCTGGCCCGGCGAAAAAAAATTCCGGTTGCGGCGGGTCTGCTGAAGGAAGATATGGTCAAAACCGTTAAAAAGGGCCTGCGTAAAATCGAGGCGCAAAAAAAATCCAAAACCGCCCCGGCGAAAACGCGCAAGCGTCCCACGGCTTCTAAGACCACCTCCAAAAGCGCCACAACCAAAAGTTCGAAATCGGCCAAGGACAAACCGGGAGCACGAAAACCGAAGTCCGCCGCCCGCAAATCCACCTCGGCGGGACAAAAGCAAACTCCTGTTAAAGAAAAGGCGCGCGCCAAAAGCCCGGCAAAGAAAAAAGCAAAAAAAGCACCGTCGAAAAAAACCGCCCTGCGTAAACTCAAAAAGGCTTCCCCGAAAAAAGCGGCTAAACGCCGGAAGCCTTCTCCATCCAATCCCCCGGCAATTCAATTACCCGACCACTACGGCGACCATC
>JAOUPX010000057.1 GCA_029879645.1 Nitrospinota bacterium | reverse complement strand
AAAAAACTCTTGTTGCTGTATAAAGATAAATTATTAGTCCGATAATATCGTTCACCACCGTAACTACCGGGCCTGTACTGATGGCTGGATCAATTTTCAGTTTCAGGAAAAGTAATGGAGTAAATGAACCAATGATAGTTGCCATGGCAACCGCCAGGACGATTCCCAGGCCGACTGTTAGTCCTAAGGCAGGAGAGGTGTTTAACAAAGATTCTGCAATTAACATGATGGTAAAGCCACAAATAGTTCCGAATATCAGCCCATTTGATAAGCCTACTTTGATTTCACTCTTAAGAACAGTTTTGAGGTTGTCATTCTGAATATCTCCTGTGGCCAAACCGCGAACAATAATCGTTGCTCCCTGAATTCCTACATTACCGGCCAAACCCAATACAAATGGAATGAAAAAAATGACTGCGGTAAGTTCTGGCAGGGATACCTGAAATGATTTCAACACGACCGCGCTGATCATTCCTCCTATAAAGGTCGTGAAGAGCCAGGGTGCGCGCGCAGCCACCTTATGGCGGGTTTTTCTGGCGAAGGGGTCTGTTTCAGGTGCGCCGACCATGGTGTAAATTTCATCGTTGGCAGTATTTTTCAGACCGCGGAATACATCATCAAACGTGACAACTCCATGAATAATATTGTGATCGTCAACCACGGGTACCGTACTGAGAAATTCATGATCCATTAAATTTGCGATTTTTTCACACGTCTCATCGAGCAAAACCTTTGGTGTTTCCTTGCGGACTATGTTCAGGGCTTTGGAATTGGGAAGAACGTTTAGTAAATCGCGCAAAGTAAAATACCCTAAGAGTTTATCGTCATTTCCCACTACGTAAAAATCGGTTACCGAATCCTTGGAGGGGTTGCGGATCATTTGTGTCAATATTTCGCTGGCAATATCTTCTGGATCAATTCTGTTGTAATGGGGTGTCATCATACCCCCCGCGGTTTGCTCTTCGTATCGAATCAGGTTTTTAAGAGTCTGTGCTTGATCCGGAACCATCTGCTCCAGGATTTCCTCCTGGACCTCAGGCTCATGTTCCAGGAGGATATCGGCCGCTTCATCCTTAGGCATTCCCTCCAGAAATGGTGCCATGAAATTCGAACCTAATGCCTCACCAATTTCAATACGGCTTTCCTGATCGGTTTCATACAAGAGTTCCTGCCGTTTGATATCATCCGTAAGATATTGAAAAATAATGACTTTTTCATCCTTATTGAGCTGATGCAGGAGGCGGGCGAGCTCGAAATGGTCCATCGAGTTGATAGTTTCGCTGGCCTGTTGCTCGGAAGGGCGGGGTTCTGTGAAAATCGATTTTAATTGGTCGATAGGCATGATTTTGATATTATGAATTCCTTAAACAAAAGGAAAGTCTTCTTTTGGAATTATAAAATGTCATATTATAACTTAATGAGGGTTTTATGGTCATCGATGGATTGTCCAGCAGGGAAATCAAAAGTTTGCGAGAGAAGCAGACCCGTAGACCTACCGGAACGCGCAAGCAGAGATCCACGATTCTCTCTGATAAAACCATGAAAAAAGTGTTTAAAAAGTTTGATGAAGATCATGATCCGGATTCTAAAATCAACAATGATCTCAGTATAGATGAACATGTAAAAATGAACGATTCTTATATGCGTACCGGCTGGTATGTCCCTAAGAAAAAATAGAAAGCTGGAAGCTTAAAGTCGGGAATTTGAATTAGGCGGAATGACAGACCCTCAGGGGTCTTTTTTCTTTTTTGAGGAAACCTCAGGCGGCTGGGTCGAGGTGGGTGTTTCATGTTTCGCCTGATAAATCTCATAAACATTTTTGTTGATAAAGAATTCGACCAGATCGTGGTCGAGTTCATTCCGTTTTACCATTGACCTTAAAATCGCATAGACTTGATCAAGAGGCATGGCTTTCTTGTAAGGCCGATCCTGAGCAGTGAGTGCCTCCGTTATATCGGTAACTGCCATTAATTTCCCTTCAAATGGAATTTCATCCCCCTGCAAACCGAGAGGATAGCCTTTGCCGTTTATGCATTCATGATGTGCGCCGGCAAAGTTGGGAATATTTTTAAGCTTTTTAGTAAAAGGAATTTTATATAGCATGTCCAAGGTGATCTGGGCATGGTTCTTCATTATTTGGCGCTCTTTTTCGTTGATGCTGCCTCGCCGGATGGATAGGTTTTCAAGTTCATCCGGAGTTATAAAGGGTTGCTCATTCCCATTTTCATCCATGTAAGTTTTTTGGGATATTTTCTTAAGTCGTTCGAGTTTTTCGTCCTCTAAAAATTCTGAGGGTTCATTGCATTTCTGGATAAACTCTCTGATTTCCCTCAGTTCACGGATAGTATGCTCCGTTTCGTCCTTTAAACTTTCGACTTTATCAGGCCCTTCACCCAATTCAGCCAATTTCAGCTGAGCCTCCGCCGCTTCCAATTGAGTTTTTTGAATGATGAACTGCATTCTCATGTCCACCAGATGAGAGCGATCGAATATTGTCTCTAATTTTTTACTTTTTTCGATAATTTCGACGGGAGTAGTGACTTTCCCGATGTCATGCATCCATGAAGCGACACGCAGTTCGTGGAATTTCTCCGGGGTAAAGTGAACTTCTTTGAAGGGCAAATCGTCGGTTTTATGGAGTTCCTCCGCCATAACCATGGTTAAATTGGCCACCCGCCGGATATGTCCCCCTGTAATTGGAGATTTTTCATCGATGGCCGTAGCCATGACTTCTACGAAGGACTCAAAAAGATGTTCCATATCGTTGATCAGGCGGGCATTGGTGATGGATACCGCAGCCTGAGACGCCAGTGATTCCGTCAGACTTACAAAGTCGGGTGAAAACGGGATGGTGGCTCCGGTATCTGGGTTTCTGGCGTTTACCAGTTGTAGCACTCCGATGATATCGTTCTCATGGTTTCGCATGGGGCACAACAGCATCGAAGTGGAACGGTAGCCGGTTGCCTTGTCGAATTCTTTGGGACCGGTAAAATCAAATAGATCTGTATCATAGACATCCGGGATATTGATGGACACTCCCTTGATGGCTACATAGGCCGAAACATTGGATTCCACCAGGTCTATCGGCGGCAGTTTGATTTCCTCTCCGGTTTTGCCTCCCATCCGGATTTCCATCGTGTGGTTTTGAACAATTCTGAAATGAAGTTGATCCTTATGGACGATATAAAGGGTACAGGCATCGGCATCTGTGAATTTGCGGGCTTCGTCGCAAATTTTTTCCAAGAGGGTGTTCAGGTCGTGCTCTCCGGAAAGGGCCCGTCCTATTTCCGCCAGTCGATCGATCTGTTGAATCAGGTGATCAACATAGGGATGACCGGCTTCCTTTGAGGAAGACAAAATTGAATAGATGGAGTTTTGATCTGTTGAAGCGGATGGAGTTTTTCCAGACTGAGGCTGTGCCATGAGAACTTTTTAATTACCCTAAACGCTACTGAGAATAATGCCTATATTAAATTTATTATCTGTTAAATACCCGTTAAAAGCAATAGGGGTATTAAACCAAGTATAATATATTCAATGAGATACAGTGGGCTTCCTGTTTCTTTAGATAGGTCTAAAGGTGATCTTTAATGAGCTGAGGTTCTTCTGTCAGCCATATCTTTTTTCCGCAGACATTGACAAACTTCGGGTTATCCGCATTGAAGAGGTCAAGGTGAGCCTGATAAAGGTCCTCCGCCTTGGTGGGGCTGTCTCCAAACAGTTCCCTTTCCTCATTGATGATTCCCTCGAGATACCGGTCAATGCCTTCCTTGGTGCTGACATTTTCGAAATAGGATCGAATCAATGGATCTTCAATATTCTCAAGATGCTTGGCGCTCTTTCTAAGGAGGAGTTTGATTCCCCGTGAGGATTGAGATTCAAATAATCCAGCGCGAATACAGGCACGTTTGGATTTTCCGGATTCCATAGTCCATTTCTCAATCGCCTCTTTGGAGTAACCCATAGCCCCGTAACTACCCAACTGATGGCGGGTGACGTAAAAAGTGGAATAGGTGACTATGGTTTTGATATTCAGAGCCTGTTCCAGCATCGGAATTGGATCAAAGGAAAGCCGGTTGGAACTGTCGATTTGCTCCTGAGTGGCGTTTTTAATGGGAATCCCCACATCTCCCAATGCGGTGGCATAAAACATGTATTCATAATCTGTGGCCTGGGATTTGATCGCTTCCAGGCATTTAGAATCGGTGACATCTCCGAAAATCGTATGATTGGCATTTTCAATTTTGAGACCTGTATCCTCTTTGCCATACCAATTTGCAATGATATTGGCCTGGTCTCCGTGTACTGCTCGAACGGCTTGTATGGCGGCAGTCCCCATGACCCCCGAGCCACCGATTACCAGAAAATTTCCCATGTTTTTCTCCCTGAATGAATTGATATATGTTTTAAGCCGACTCAGACCCATAGAGGTCAGGAGCCTCCCGTGCTTTCGTCTAAATCCCAACGCGGTACCTGAGATGTTTCCTTGAGGGCTAGCGCCAAATACGAATCAGAAGATTGCAATTGTTCGATTTTAAGATACAGGTTGTCAACCCGTTGGACTTGCTCTCGGTTGGGAGATTGCTCAATTTCCTGGGCTAATTGATTGTATTGATTTATTATCAAAACCGATTTTTGGATGGAATGACCGATGGAGTTTATATTCAACTTTCTAATTTCATTTTTTATCGAGAGATCATGAAAATCAAACCATAAATCGATTTCAGCTTCTGATTTACCTAGAATAATTAATTCTTTTCTAAACTGAGATTTGCTTTTTTCCTTGAGATTTTTTGTCAGGTAATTAGCCAATTCATTTAAAGGGACCCCATTCACTGTTTTGCATAAATAATTCAGCAGCCAGATCAATTGCTGAATTTTGGAATCCAGTTGAATGGCTTTGCTGGATTCGTGGCGAAGGATTTTGGTGTGCTCGAAGAGTCCCCAAATACCACCGTTTTCCATGATCTCATTTTTGGTCTTTTTTAGGGAGGGTAATTGTGTGTCGCATGGATAGCTTTCGGGTTGGCTCCATGATGTTTCGGCAAAGGAAATTGGGAGAATGACTAATAGAATAGATAAAATGCGTTTAATTCGCATGAAAATTATTTTATTTTTTGGGAGGGCGGTTAGGTTATGAAATGACTGGTAAGCTGAATATACAAATCCTACACTGGTCAATTTAAACGCCACAAGTTGTTAAGTCAATGCCATTTTGTTCAAATCAGTGGATGGGCAGCCATTAAACTTGGGTTTTTCCCATTTCCAGAATTATTTCAAACTCCGCCGAAGTCAGTGGCATTACCGACAGACGGGATTGCTTGATCAGCGCGATATCTTTCAGCTTCGAATGTGACTTTATTTGTTCCAAAGTCACTGGAGCTTTCAGCGATTTCACCGGTTTTAGATCCACTACCACCCAGGCTGGATCATCGGCAGTTGGATCGGGGTATGCCTCGCGGGTGACTTTAGCAATCCCCATAATTTCCTTGCCCACGACGCTATGGTAGAACATAACCCGGTCTCCCTTTTTCATTGCCAGCAGATTATTGCGGGCCTGATAATTTCTGACTCCATCCCAGAAGGTTCCCTTTTCCGTAATAAAGGTTTCCCAGCTATACTTGGAAGGCTCTTGCTTGACTAGCCAGAAGTTCATTCTCGGCTTCCTTTTTGATAGTTTATGAGGTATTTTTTAATTAGAATATTTAAGAAATCAGGCCAATGCTTTGAAATACAAGAGGTTAAAATTTTAGCATAAAATATGAATAATGTGTGAATTAGGGATTATCTAATTGACTGAAACGGTCGACCTAAATATAATCAGCAAATTCAATAATTTTGATCATTTAATGTACTCTACCTGAATTGCGGTAGATTTGTCTTTGGAGTCTATGAATCATGTATCGCCCGGAAATTAAGGTTTTGGATTGTACCATTCGCGACGGTGGGTTAATGAACAATCACCAGTTCTCCAACGAACTGGTGCGTAAAGTATATCAGGCTGCCAACGACGCCTGTATCGATTACATCGAGTTGGGGTATAAAGCCGACGAATCACAGTTTTCACGATCGGAGTTTGGCCCCATGAAGTTTTGCAGTGAGCAAGATATTGATGCAGTGGTCAACGGGATCGAAAAGAAAGTTAAGATTTCCGTTATGGCGGACATTGGCCGGTTTGATCCGGAAAGCGTCATTCCCTGCAGTGAAAGTCATATCGATATGTATCGGGTGGCTTCCTACGTCAAGGATATCGATAAGGCGATTGACCTGGTCAATAAATTAAGCTCTAAAGGGTACGAAACGACAATCAATATCATGGCCGTGTCTCACGCGCGTGAACGTGAATTGGACGAAGCTTTAGAGCAGGTCGAAAAAGAAAGTGCGGCAGAGGTCATCTATCTGGTGGACAGTTTCGGAGCCCTGTATTCCGAGCAAATTGCCTACCTGGCGAAAAAGTATAAAGAACTGATGCCCAGCAAGGAATTGGGGATTCATGCCCACAATAATCAGCAACTGGCATTTGCCAATACAATTGAATCAATCATAAACAATATTAATTACCTGGATGGCACCATTTACGGCATTGGCCGGGCCGCTGGCAACTGTCCATTGGAACTGCTTCTCGGTTTTCTGAAAAATCCAAAATATGATATCCGTCCGATCATCAAAATTATCGGTACCGATTTTCTCAAGATTCGCGAGGAAATCGAGTGGGGGTACGTCATCCCTTATATGATTACCGGTACCCTGGATGTGCATCCGCGCGCTGGCATGGCGTTGATGAAAACCGAAAATAAGAACGGATTCCTCGAGTTTTACGAAAAAATCATCAGCGAATCCAACGTTTGATCTGGGAAACAAAAATTTGAAATTCGACCCAGATCTCTTTAAACAAGTCCCTGTTCTGGGAATTGTCCGTGGCCTTCCGGAAAGCAGCCTGGAGGGGGTTCTGGACTCTGCCCGGGATGCCGGTCTGAAATTCCTTGAAATCACACTTAATACCGATAACGCCCTGAAGTTGATCCAATCGGCGAACGATAAGTTTGGCGACTTCATGTGTGTCGGGGCAGGAACAGTGAGGAATCTCGCTCAGGCCGAGCAGGCGGTCTCTTCCGGTGCGCACTTTCTCGTCGGGCCCACATTAAATGAAGATGTCGGGGCCTTTTGCCGTAAGCATTCAATACCCTATTTTCCCGGTGCCCTCACACCCGCTGAAATTGAAAGAGCATGGCTTGCGGAGGCATATATGGTGAAAGTATTCCCAGCATCCCAAATGGGTCCAAAGTACTTTAGGGAGATCAAAGGGCCTTTCGACGAAATACCTTTGATGGCCGTCGGAGGAGTTCAGGCGACTAATATCCCAGATTATCTTTCCTCCGGTGCATCCGCTGTGGCCGTGGGTGGATCGGTATTTTCCGAGTCGCGAATGATAAACAGGGAGTATTCAAAGATACGCAATCACCTGAAAGAAATTTTATTTGCAGTGAAAAATTTTTTGAATACAATGTAGTGAGAAAAGCATTTTCAGCCTGAGTTCCGTGAACGGGGAGACGCCATGAGTTTTGATTTTATGAAAAATGTTCTGCATTGGGAAGATGAGGAACGATTTGCGCAGCTTTGCGAAAGTATCGAAGAGGTCATTCAGGAAGCCCATGCTGAAGCGGGCGAAAATAAAATATCCGATTTAGAGCTGATGCAGGCTCTCGACTTTGTAGGCTTTAACCTGTTTCGAGATTCGTGGGAAGAATATAAGAAGATGTGTCTCAGTCGTGATTCGGATTCACTGAATGGACCCAACCTGAGAGATAAAAACTATCTCCACTGATTTGCTGTCTTTCCCCCTTTTGAATCCCGCCCTTATCAATTCTGTGAAAGTTTGTAAAACTCTTCAATCCGCTCCATCAGATGGTGCATCTTTTTATCCAGAGTGGTGATGTGCTTGCCGATTTTATCGATTTCCTTTTTTTCTTTAGAAACATAGACTGACCGGCATTTAGATAAATGGGAATTGATATGTTCGATCATGTCATGAATTTTCATGCTCTCCTGAGATAAATCATCTGCCGTTTCCTGAATATGGAGTAGGTTGTCGACCGCTTCATCTTCCGTTACCTGTGCCTGGACCTTTTTGGATGTGGACACCCGTCTACGATAAAGTGTCATGGCAAATCCCGAGAATACCAAAAGGACCAGCCCGATTGTGGCAATGTCAACCATGAGATAGACATAATCACCGAAAAACCGACCGGTATGGATTTCTGTCATCAGTTTGACAAGATCCATTTTAAGATGCCCGCCTGATTTGTTTTGAATGGTCTCAGCGAGGGAAGTTTCCTTCCAGAGTCGTCCTCCATTTTGGGATATAAAAAGCCCGCCGGAAGTTCCTGCGATCAGGGTAGGTGTGGTTTGCCCTTCCACTTTAACAAGAGTGAATAAGTCGAGAGTGTCGTTGTTGCTGGGATTAAAGTCAAGAGCGCTCCATGTGTCTCCACCATCCGGGGAAAGAAAAAGATGCCTGGTTGTTCCCATATAAATATGAGTGGTATGATAGGGATCCGCTAATAATTGCCGGACGGTTTCTTCCTCTGGGGTGGCGTCATGAACCCAGGTGATTCCCCGGTTGAAGGATTTGTACAACCCTTGAGATGTCCCGGCATAAATAAATTCCGGATCGGTAT
Organism: Nitrospinota bacterium; assembly: GCA_029879645.1. Taxonomy (GTDB): domain Bacteria; phylum Nitrospinota; class Nitrospinia; order Nitrospinales; family Nitrospinaceae; genus SZUA-226. Next base: position 10,745 of record JAOUPX010000057.1, on the reverse strand, counting down.
CCAGCGACAACAGTGCAGCGGAGGAGGGGAGGGCGTCTTCCCATTTTTTCTGCCAGCGCTCGCCTCCATCGGTGCTTTTAAAGAGACCTCTACTCGTTCCAATATAGATCGCGCGTGCCTTGGAGGAAAAACTTATAAAACCGACGTCCAGATTTTCTGCTCGCCCCTTTCCCTCAAAAGACTTTTCCCAGGTATCCCCGGCGTCTTGGGAAATAAACAATCCATCTGAAGTAGCGGCAAACAGGATTTCCGGGTTATTCGGATGAATGGCCAGATCCTGAATATTAATATTGGCGAGCCCGGAGGATTCCTCGAACCAATCGGTCCAATGGTCGCCGCCGTCCTCCGATAAAAAAACTCCCTTTGCTGTGCCGATATAAATCATTGTAGGTTGGGAAGGGTGAATCGCTATGGCGCGGATATTTTCGTCGCGAAGTCCTGCATGCAGAGGATGCCAGGTATCGCCACCGTCTTTAGATCGAAACAAACCGCTTCCCGTGCCGGTAAATAGAATTCGGCTGTTTGTGGGATCGACTGCTACAGTTTGAATTTTGAGCTTGTCCTTAACCAGACGGAAATATTTGTCCGGAAGGTAACGGGAAGAGATTTCGACCTGGTCCAAGTCCAGCGAATCGCGGTGCATGAGAAGAACGCCGCTCACCGAAAGAATCAGCAGGAAAATCGCACAGACAAAACCGGTCCATTTATGAAAATCACGGGAGGTTTTAAAAGACCGGAATTTCAATGCAAATCCTTTTCCTTGGTGCCAAGGGGTTGAGACAAGCGATCATACTCATCGGTCAGGCGGTTTTCAAAGTAAATCACCCGATCGAACAGTTCGTGAACCTTGGAGTCAATTTCCTTTAAATGCTCGGAGAGCTCCTTGAGATCCTGATCGCGGGTATCTTTCAAAAATATTTCGCACCGCTTGGCATGGTGCGATATATGCTCGACCAGATCATGAACCACGCTGATATTTTTTTGGATTTGGGTGGCCTCTGATTTCAATTCATGAGCCGCGCGTTCCTGTTTGATGCCGAAGGTATAAATCAGGGCGCCGGCGTACGCCACAACGAGAATCATTTGGCCTATAAAGGTTTCCCATGTGGGATACATACCCAACCAGGGAATTTCAGGGGCAAAGTCTGCGCGAGTCATGCTCAGGGCCGCCCCCATCTGCAGTTCATGAAGACCTTTTCCCATGAACATGAATGCCATGTAATAAAGAAATACACTGGTGACCACGAAAAACCACTTTACGGGAATTCGCATTCCCAATTGGTTGATGAGGAAATAGACCACTGCCAATACCGCACACCCTGCAAAAAATCCAGGAATGATCCCGGAAGTCGTGTCGCCGGCATAAAGATAGAGGGCTTTATAGAACAGAACCGTCTCAAAACCTTCCCGGTAGACCGAGAGAAATGCGACCATGCTCAGGGTAAAGGCGCTTCCGGTGGTAACCGCTTTCTGCATTTTGCCGGTAATGTAGCTTTGCCACTTGGTGGCTTCAATTTTGGAAACCAGCCAATAGCTGACATAAAACAGCACCACAACAGCTACCAGCATAATGACGCCCTCCATCATTTCCTGACTGGAAAGGCTGATATTTAAAATGCTGTGGAGGATATATGCGGTGACAAAGCTTCCGATCACGCCAATCAAGACACCCATGTAAATGGCTTTTAATTTGTCCTGATTGCGAGATTTGATCAGAAAAGTTATCAGCGCCGCGATGATCAGGATTGCCTCAAATCCCTCGCGCACGATGATTGAAAAGGATTGAATGAACAAACCGGTGAATCCGATCTCCTGCGTCAAAATCTGACGGGCTTCCTTGAGGTCGCTGGAAATTTGCTCTCCAATTTTTTGCACCAGATCCTGGGGAGCCTTTCTTTTGATTTCGGCCTGCAAACGCCCGAAGGAGGATTCCAGCTTGAGTCCCAATTCTTTACGTTTGCTGATTAACTGTTTTTCCACCTTCTCATAGGTCAGGTAGGCATCGACGGCAGACTCCACCGCCTCTTGATTCTGCCCTTCCCGGTATGACTCCAAGCTTTGGTTCAGCAATAAAAAGACTTCCTCGAAGACTTTTTGAGTAGAGCCATCTTTGTTTTTAGAGCTATCCGGGGAAGTAGGTTGCGATACCAGGAGTGGAAGCTTTACATTTTCGTTGGAGAAGGTGCGGATGAAATAAGTAACATCCCATAATTCCTTTTCGGAAAATTGATCGGCCCAGCCCACCATGGCGGTATTGGCGATACCAACACTGATGATCTGAAAATTATCATAGGGTTTCGAAAATTGATCGCCTGTGAATTGCGGGTTGGCCAGCACGGCAGGTTTCGGGTCCAACTGTTGGGCGATCGGTCCATCCCCCTGGCCCTCCAACCCGTGGCAGACTTTACAATTATTCATATAGAGAGTACGACCGTTGTCCAGCGATACCGGTTCCGAAGGTGTTTGGCTGAGTTTGATGTTGAACTTTTCAAGAATCCCGGCATTAATCGCATTCACCTCGGAGTGTATGACTGCCGGATCTACCTTGTTCTTGATCTTTTCCGTCAGTGATGAAAAACGAATCGTTAAATCATCTGGTTTTTCACCCTGCGGGGGACCGTCAATCAGACTTTGATACCGTTCGAACGCTTGTTCCAGGAATACCTGACTTTCTTCATATTCAGCGGCATTGATGACTTTGCCCTTGGCAATTCCCTCATGATATTCTTTATTGACGATGTTCATCATCATCACTATTTTTTTTACCTTGGATTCCAGTTTTCCCGGCTGAGAAGCAGCATGGGAAAATGAAGGAAGGCCCATGAGAAATAATCCAAGGAAGATGGTGGTAATTGTTGACTTATTCATCAAGGCTCTTTTCTTTTGAAAATTTGTCAGGTTCTATTATGGATGTCATTATGCGGTAGTTATTCCATTCAATTTAATAATGATAATGATTATCAATATATGTTAATGATATAGTAAAGTCAATTATTAAGCAAAGAAGGATAACCTGAGAAAACGATAAGTCAGAGGGGTAAGGAACGGTGATTAGATTGGGATTCTGGATTAGAAAATTGTGTATAATTAATTGAAAAATAATGGATTATTTAGATTTTTCGAGCTGATCCTCCCAATGTTGAATCATACCTTGAATAACCTTGACATGATTTTTTTCCTCTCTTTGGAGGTCTTCATACATTCTTCTCTGGCCGATGTTTTCCTCGGATTCCTCGGGAGTGTTTTCGAGAAGGGTTTGGTAATATTGAACAGAGTTTTCTTCACTTACCAGAGACTTGTGCAATATCTTTAGCCTGGCTTGTATGGTGACTCTGGTTTCTTCATCTTTGTTCATTTTGATTTTCCTTTTAAGAATTTGAAATATAGTTACTTGTCAGATTTAATAAATTATATAATAAAACAAATTGAATAGTCTGTTTTATTGAAAAATGTCAGGATCAGGAGGTTTAAATTTCCCCTATGCATGAGGCTTACGAAAAACTGTCCCGGAAAATGGAAGAATTGGGACAATTGGAACAAATTTCAGGGATCCTCCACTGGGATCAGGAAGTCATCATGCCCTCAGGAGCGGCTCAGGCACGGGCCGGACACTTGTCGGTTTTGGCAGGTATCCAACATCAAAAATTAACAGACCCTTCAATCGGACAACTACTGGATCAGTTGGATAGTCAGTTTCCCAACGGTTTTGATAATTTTCAACAATGCAATATCCAGGAAATCCGCCGGAGATATGACCGGGAAATCAAGATTCCTGTCGACCTCGTACAGGAATTGGCCGAGCTGGGGTCCAGAGGCCACCACATCTGGGTAAAAGCGCGTCAGGAAAACAAATTTTCTGAATTTGCCCCGGTGCTGGAGCGTTTGATAGAACTTAAAAAGCAGTGGGCTCATCATATCGATCCGCACTGTCCTCCTTACGATATTCTCATTGATGATTACGAACGTGGATTGACCATGAAGCAAGTCGATCCTATTTTCGATGTTTTAAAGGCGGAACTGGTGCCTTTAATCCGGTCCATTCAGGAAAGCTCTTATCAACCCGACGTTTCTTTTCTCCAGGGCGAATTTTCCGTTGAGAAGCAGGAAGCGCTGGGGCGCACCATTAGCGAAGAGCTGGGATTCGACTTTGATAAAGGCCGAATGGATATTTCGGTGCATCCTTTTTGCGGAGGGGGAGATCCAACGGATGTGAGGATCACTACCCGTTACGGTTCCGATAATTTCATGGAGTCTCTTTTTGCCGTTATCCATGAAACGGGCCATGCCCTGTACGAACAGGGGCGGATGGAGCGCGATCGGGCTCTACCTGTTTCCGAGGCTCTGACAACGGGGATTCACGAATCGCAGTCGTTGTTTTGGGAGCGCATGATCAGCAAGCAAAAAGCGTTTTGTGATTATTACATGGATTTGTTCCGGAAAACTTTTCCTGATAACCTTAAGGGTGTGGATTCGGAAGCTTTTTACGAGGCGATTAATGTCAGCCGACCGTCATTTATTCGCGTGGAATCCGACGAAGTCACCTATCCCATGCACATCATTTTGCGTTATGAAATAGAAAAGGGGATTTTTGACGGTACCTATGCGGTTTCCGATTTGCCTGAAGTATGGAATAATAAAATGAGTGATTATCTGGGAATCCGCCCCGCCACGGATGTCGAAGGGATTTTACAGGATGTCCATTGGAGTGGTGGAGCTTTTGGTTATTTTCCGTCTTACACCTTTGGAGCCATGTATGCCTGTCAGTTTTATAATGCTTTCAAGAAAGAAGCTCCCGGGTTGGAGGACTGGGTTCGTAACGGAAAATTTCAATCCATCAAGGAATGGTTGAACCGGAACATACATGTTAAAGGCAAACTGTTATCCACCGAAAACTTATTGAAGGAAGTGACCGGTGAGGGATTAAACCCTGAATATTTTATTGCCTATTTGAAAAACAAATACGATAAGATTTATAGATTAAAACCCAAGGCATGAGCAAAAATGAATTTCGATGAGATCACCCAGAGAGAAAGCGCCCTGATCAGGGATTATTGTGTTTCCTGCAATCAATCGTTGCCGCGCGGGGCGGCATTTTGCGAACACTGTGGTCCTCCGAAAGGGCCGCAAGAGACACAGGAGTCGGGAATCACATTCTGGCAGGCGATGAAGAGGATTGTTCTGATGACCCTGGTGTTTGCGTTAATTGTCATTTACAAAATGGACTGGGATTATCAGGCGTTCTTCAGTAGTAGCGTGGAGAGTCCTCCCGCGGACCAGGTACGGGAAGTCCCTGAAGATGAAGACTACGAGCTGTTCCATTACGTCAATGTATCATTCGCCAACATTCGAGAAAAACCGGATGAAAATGCTAAAATCATTACCGGTGCGGGAAAAGGGGAGCGTTTGATTATTCTCGAGAAGGGCGAACATTGGTCCCAGGTTAAGCTGGGCGATAAACAGGGCTGGATCGCCACCCGCCTGCTATCCTCTTCCATTGAGTAACCCGGCAGGAGGGGCAGTTTTACTGCGTCAGCTTTATCTTGGCTTTTCGAAATTCCTGTTGCATCTCTTCATAATTATGGGTCACAGGAAAATCAGCAAACTCCCTCAGGATACCCTCCGGCGGTCGGAAAAAAATTCCAGCATCCGCTTGTGTCAGCATCCCGGTATCGTTATACGAGTCACCCGCCGCAACTACTTTGAAATTTAAACCTTGCAGGGCTTTTACCGCTTTGGTTTTTCCATCGGGTTGTCTCAGGCGGTAGTCGGAGATTCGGTCGTCTTCGCCCACCACTAAATCGTTACAGAAGAGTGTCGGGTAGTCCAATTGCGCCATCAAAGGACCGGCAAACTGGTAGAAGGTATCGGAAAGTATGATTACCTGAAATTCTGATTTGAGCCAATTGAGAAAATCGTTGGCCCCTTCAAGAGGTTTAATTTCCTGGATTACCTTTTGAATATTTGCCAGTCTGAAATTATTTTCATCCAGGATTTTCAGGCGACCGCGCATCAGTTCATCGTAATCCGGGATATCCCGGGTGGTCAGTCGAAGTTTTTCGATTCCGGTTTTCTCAGCAAATGCGATCCAGATTTCGGGTATCAGGACCCCTTCCAAATCCAAACAGGCCAGCATTGTTTCAATCCTTGGTTCAGGTTAACGTTATTGGGAGGCCCATTATAGGGAACACGGGAGAGAACACAAAGCTAATTCTTGAAAATATCAGGCCGCACGCGAACTTATTTTTTCCCGGATCATCTGATGGATGAATTTCAGCTCCCTGTTTTTCATCATCCACGAAACCGCGATATAAACCATTACACCCAGAACGATTTCGCCAAAAAGAATGGACAGGCGTTGGGTAAGAGATGCCTGTGAATCAAACCACCATTTATTGGCGTAGTAAACTGCCAGTCCCATAGCCGTTGAGGCAGTTGCCAATTGAGCGATGGAGCTCATAATACTGCGCCCACCCATGCGTCCCAGTTTTTTCTTCATAAGAAACACCAACGCCGCCGCATTAAAAATAGATGACAGGGAAGTCGCCAGCGCGATACCGCCATGCTTGAGGGGCCCCATCAGGATAATCGCCAGCGCCACATTTATTAGCATGGAATAAATTCCGATTTTCATGGGCGTCTTCGTATCCTGAAATGAATAAAAAGCGGATACCAGCACCCGGGTCCCGGCAAAGGCGCATAGTCCAACTGAATAATAAATCAGCGCGAGGCTGGTGCCCTCGGTGGTGGAGCGAATAAACTCGCCGCGTTCCCACAGAGTGTTGATGATAGGAAAACTCAACAGAATCAGTCCAACGGATGCGGGCACGGTGATAAACAGAATTAATCGGATGCCGAACGCCAGGGTGTCGCGCAGTTCCTCGATTTCCTTACGGGCCGCCTGGCCGGTCATCATCGGCAAAATGGCCACGCCCAGAGCTACGCCGAAAACACCTAGCGGCAATTGCACCAGCCGGTTGGCATAATAAAGATAGGACACTGAACCGCCGGCCAGGAGAGATGCCAGCAGGGTGTCCACTAGCAGGTTGATTTCATAAACCCCGAAACTCAGGATGGCCGGACCCATAAGTTTCCCCACCTTAATGATCCCGGCATGCTTCCAGTTGAAAGTTGGCTTCAGGGTCAATCCGAGACGTAAAGTGGCGGGGAATTGCACCATGAATTGCAAGACTCCCCCAGCAAGAACCCCCAGCGCCAATCCCAGAATCGGTTGTTCAAGATAGGGGGATAAAATCAGAGCGCCCAGAATCATGGCAACGTTGACCAGAATCGGGGCCGCGGCGGAAAGGGTGAACGCTCCGTGTGTATTCAGGATCCCCATGCAGTATGCGCTCATCCCGACCAAAATCAGGTAGGGTCCCATCCATCGCGTCAAGGAGACCGTCAATTCAAATTTATCGGGTTCGTCGATAAATCCAGGCGCAAACGCCATGATGAGGTAAGGCGCAAATATGACAATCCCCAGCGAGGTAATGATGAGAACTGCCAGTTGAATGTTAAATAGATTGGAGGCGAAGTCTCGTGTGTTCTCTTCGCTTTCAGTGTTAAGGTATTCGCCATACACCGGAATCATGGCGGCGCTGACCGCGCCCTCGCCCAGAATGCGGCGCTGGATGTTGGGGATCCGGAACGCAACAAAGAAAGCGTCCGCCGCAGGCGAAGCGCCGAACGTCATCGCCAGTACCATGTCGCGGACGAAACCAAACAGCCGGGAGATCATGGTCATCGAACCCACAGCGCCTGCGGCTTTGCTTACCTTTTTATGGTTTTCCATGTACGAAGGAGAAAATCCTGAATTGGTGTGGGCAAGAAAGGTGTGCCGGCTAGGACATTCCCTCAACCGATCGTTGGGGATTTCCAGAATAAAAAACCTGCTGAGAAAGTATACCAAATATCAGGCAACAGTCCCACATCAAGGTTAAAGGTCCTGAATAAATCGGGTGGCGAAGGATCGGATATGTTTGCCGTTGAGAACATGAAATCGTCGGACCTTTTCGATGGTCTGGACGGAAAACCGCTTGAGGGGAATATGAATCATCCTCTTTTTGTATTGTCTTGACATGCGCCGCCAGGCGGCCTTGGGCGGTCCCGGAGAAACGACGGTGATATGTTTTTCACGGGAATGCAGAAGAGCCGCTTCCAGCAGTTTTTCTTCCAGAGTATCGCCCATAAAGATGCGCGGGTCCTCCCAGATGTTGATGATTGGGCGCGGTGGAAAAATCATCATGCATCCACCGTAGGTTGACTGGCCGATGCCGGGCCCGATCATGTTGTCCATATAATTGGTGGCGAAAAAGCAGAGGGTGGATTCATCTTTGTGTTCAGCATACCAGGTCTGCCGCCAGGTGTATCGATCCGGTTGGGGTTCCATTTCAAACAGCATCACCACGATTTCAACCGTTCCCCGCGAAGGGGGAATTTCCTTGACGTAAATGTCGCCCGTATGCCAGTTGCGGAGAGTGTCCCGGATGTCAATTCCATCTTTGACGGAGGAAGTAAACTTTTCCGTCCGCGCCAGATCATTGGACAGTAAAAGTTTGGTTTGTTCGCGAACATGGGTGTTGAGGCTTTCTATTTTATCATCTTCCGGCGGCCACGAGCATTGGCCGTATGGATTCCATGCGTATTGCCATTGCTCCTGTTTGAATTGTTCCGGATCGGGTTTTAAATTCAGAGTCCGCCATTCGAATTGGGTTTCGTTCAGCCGGTTTTTCATATTGAAAACCTGATCGTCTTCCAGTACGGCCTGGTCGATGCCCATTGCCAGCGTTTCCAGTTCCGATTCTTCTTTCTGGAAAGGGTAATCGCGTGCGGCCTCCATCAGGGCAATGGCGTAGGCATCGCCTCCGATCTGTTTGGCCGAAACCACCAGGGTGTATAAGTCTGGAGTCAGACGGCGCTCCATGAGGGTGAGGTTACGCACGTATTGCAGGAATATTTGAAATGTCTGTGAGGTCAGATTGTGGTAGCGAATTTTATGCTTAGCGAGAAAATTTTGCCGGGCTTTCAGCATGATTTCCTTGACGCCGTCGATGGCGACCCCTCGATCCGATTTTAATTCCTGCCGGTTTTTCTCGTACAGATATGTAATGTAAGGAAACTCGCTCAGCGCGAAAAACAGGGTGTTGGGTTCCAGGCCATATAAAATAGGGGTGCTATCCGGCGGTTGAGGTTTTGGGTAGTCTGCCCGGTCATCATAGGCTTGCTTGATCCAGGGCCAATCAAGAAGGGAACAGACCAGAACCACTTTCGAATAATCCATCTCCAGTTGATGCAGTTGGTAGGCCATCCACCGGGCCCGCCGGTCGTGCTGGCTGTCTGCGAGTGGGCGCTCGAGGAACGGGAGTATGGCGGTGGCGAATTTGTCCAGGGAGAGTCCGGAGAGGGCATAGGGATCCGGAAAATCCATATGGCGCGTTTCATATTGAGAAACACTGAGGTCGATGAACTTTCGAGCAATGCCCTCCTGCTGGGCAATACGAAGCGCCATGATGACCGGTTGCACGGGATCAATGGGAACGTAGTTCAAAGTCCCTTCTGATTCCTGTAGGGCGCTTATCGAAATAAACGGCAGGTTATTAATACCGCGTTCGACCGTGGATTGAAATTCCGGGGGCAGACAAACAGCCACACAATCGCATCCGGAGGATAACAGTCTCTGTCGGACCTCTCGGGTGAAATGGCCGCTTCCGTGAATGACCGGAAGAAGTTGAACTTTTTTGCTGAGTTCAAAAATGTGTGCCATGCAAGACTCGGAGGTGGGAAGTTAGCGGTCGGAGTCCGGATGCAGGGGACTATCTTCATCAAAGAAAAAATCACCCAGGCCCATGGGCAGTTGATCCGAACCCAGCGCCCGCCTTTTCTTTTCGGCTAATTCATCCAGGTTTAACGCTTCTTCACCCAGAACCTTTTCGACAGCCTCTCGCCATAAATCATCTTTGGAAAGGGGATGATCTTTTTCCTGGCTTTTACGCTTAAGCGCGTATTGAAGGATATGCAGACCATCGCGGGGAGAGAAATCGAGATCGAGTTGATGTGCACGTTGGAGAAAATGCACCGTCATGCTCAATAAGTCTTCTTCGGCAAAGGGCAGGTGGTATTTAAGGATCGCGAGTTCATCTTCATGAGTCGGCATTTTTAATTGCAGGGTCGGTTGCAGACGCGACAGGATATAGTCGGGTATTTCAAAAGTGGATTCATCGCTGTTCATGGTGACGGCGGCTCGAAATTCCTTGTGGGCATGAACCTGAATCCCGGCAATGATGGATTCGACATAACGGCGGTGATCCAGTAACGGGGCCAGCGAGGCCCAGCTCTTTTCGTTCATCCGGTTGCCCTCATCGAGGATGCAGATGCCCCCCTGAATCATGGCGGTTACCAGCGGCGAGGCATGATAGGAAATGGTCCCGGCTTGGGAAAGAACCGGCGTGACCAGTAGATCTTCCGGCCGCGTGTCGGCGGTGCACTGAAAAATATAGAGCGGTTGTTTGCGGGTACGGGCGCCCACCATCGCCAGCGTGGTTTTTCCTATACCCGGCATGCCGACGATCCGGGGGGCTAACGGAAGGTCTTTTTCACCCACCACGAGCCAGCAGGCCAGAACCTGTTTGAGAATTTCACTCTGGCCGATCCAGGTGACTTCACTGGTATCCGGCTGGCTGAGGGTCAACTGCACTCCGCCAATAGTCACCTTCTGTTGATGGATGTCGCTGCCCTTAACGTCGTCT
>JAOUPX010000140.1 GCA_029879645.1 Nitrospinota bacterium | reverse complement strand
TCCTTAAAACAATTGGTCTAAAGATCGGACCCGCTGGCCCCAGAAAATGGGACCCTCCTTTACATAATTCCATTCGGGATTGCTCTTTACGTCCCTTAATCCGTTCAAGAGCTTGTCAAAAGCCTCGGCAAATTGATCCGGATATTCGAAGTAAGTCATAAAATCCTGTTGGGGATCCAAACCCCTGGAGTGGTAAAGTTTCCGGAAGATCATCTCAATGTATTGAAAGCCGACGCCATTATGACCGATGTGACCCTCTCCAAAAACAGCGGGATTGGAATTGAAATATTCCTTTCGCCTGGCTGTTTCCATGTCCCACCACTCGGCACTCTTGGATAAAGGAAAGACCACGGCGTTTGGATCGTCGTTGCCGCTATACCGGCGGGGGGCTTTTTCCTTGAGTTTGGCAAGAATGTCGGCATCGGTGTAATTTAAAGGACCTGTCACGGCAACCCGGTATTCCAGGTCAAAGTATTCCCCAAGTACCTCTTTAACTGTTTCGTAAAAACCGTCCACCGTGTCCTTTTCCATCGACTCCACACGGATGAGAATGGTTGGAACTTTTTCATTTACCGGCTTTCCGTTCAGGGTATAGCGCTTTTTCTTGAGATAGGTGATGGTATCAGTCTTTCTGTGAGTCGGGTTGAAATCGTTTCCAAAATTACTGGCCTTGATTGTTAACGTTTGCAGAATGGTGTCCCTGTTTTTAAACGGGATTTCCTTGCCTGCCTTGGGAGTGAAATAGATGAATCCTCCCACTAGTCCCGATCCCGCCTGGACCACAGCCGGCCAAACCAGCAGTGAAAGTATTACCAGCAATAGTTTTATTTTATTCATATTTTAGACCCTGGTTAACCTGGGTGGAACCCTGTTGCCGATATGCCTTAGCACCAGCCAGAATTCCACAATTATTCCCATTTTCTGGAAACGTGTGACCTGCCCCTGATAGTTATACCACAGCCGAATGTCCACTTCTGGCCGGTTGCTGGCGATCGAAGCCGCCAGGCATACGTCTGCTTTGGGTGAGTGTGGAAAACTGCCGCCTGCTGCTGCGACGTGGTCCTCAATTGACCCGCAATTTGCTTGTCTTTTGCAGTGGATTGACCTTCCCGGATTAGAATCCTTTTATGGAACGTTTCATCTTATTTTATTATATTGAGCAGTCTCTTTCCAACCTTATTTTTAATAAGTCAGATATTCTCGCTGAGCCCACTGAGCCAGATAGAATATTTGGCATTTATTTATTGGCACGCATCATAAAAACCGCAACCAGGGAAAACTCCAATGACGGAAAACCATTCAACATATATATTAAAAGTGCGTAATATCTCAGTTTATACCAATCTGGAAGTGATCTTGAAAGCAAGGACCACCAATGAAGAAGCCTGTAAGGAAGTGACCCGGGTGATGGAAAGCGACGACCTGTTTCAGGGGTACGAATGGAAAATTGAAGGATGCACCGCTGGCGGTATCCATGATTTTAATGACCGGTTACGGGCGGATATTCTTGAACGCCTGGAACAGGAAGAACCCGAGGACAGCATTTTCTGGAATGGGTCGAAGATACAATTTGAACTCAACGTGGCTCACGTTCCTGTGAATACCACTTTGGAGGTTCCGTTAAAATCCAAAAGCAAGGACGAAGCCGTCAGGGAAATTGAAGCCATGTGCAGCGGCGGCAATCTGTTTGAAGGGTATGAATGGAAAATTGAGGGATGCCCCGATGGTGGAATTAACGAATTCAGTGATGAATTGAAAAAGGAGATCGTCAGTCGTCTGGGTCAGGAGTCAAAAATAGAAGATTGTATTGAAATCCAGTCCACCACTTAACCCGGTTCCAAAATACCGGCGTTTTATTTCAGTTGGGTTTACTGCGAACCCGAACCGGCGGTTGAAAGATTAGCCACTGCATGCGAATCGTTCCCGGAAGGAAACTGCGTGTTAGCGAAGAAGCGTGACTGATAGACCCCAGAGCAGAAAGGGGGGTCGAACATCCACTTCTGTCCGGTTGCTGTCCCCTGGATCGGCTCCGGATACGCTCGCAAACGACCCAAAGCGGATATTAATATTGAAAATATACATATGCTAATTCAATTTCTAGTGATTTGTATTTATACAACATTTGCGATTGCAGTATTGCTGTTTTGGGGGAAATATAAAGTATCGTTCAGCCTTGCAGTAGACCACTTCGTCTCTCTCCTTCCCACCCCTAACCCAACTCACCCATTAAAGAAAACCCCGGCTTCTGTTCAAATGTCATCTACTCCGCGTTATTTAATGTTGTAGGGATAAATCCCTCGTTTGACATAGCAAATATTACTCCTCGTATTAAATAACTATTGCTAAAACCGATGGTGTATTGGCGCGCTCCTTCCTTGACAGGCTGCAACATTTTACGTTCAACTAATTTTTTTATCTGATAGGTGCGTTGAGCGGGTGACATGCTTGGCATAGCAGATACCAGATCTGCCGCCTTTACTACTCCATTTTTTACACATGTATGCAACACCCTCTCTTCCATCGCTGTGATAAGTTCTCTTTCCCTCGCATAAGACAGTGCAGGCTCAAGAATTTTGTGGGTCAAATAACCGAAGTCAGTAAGCTGGTCTACTTTACGCAATTCCTTTAGAACACCTCGCAATACATATGTGCACCATGCCTCCAATCCTGCCGGCGTCCCAGCATCAGCGTTAGCCAACATTGTGTAATACTGATTGCGGTCATTACAAAATACCGCTGTTGGATTTAGCACCCTGCCTCCGGTATTTACATTAAAATCATACTTAATCAGCAGAGCGTAGGTCAGCAACCGAACTACGCGACCATTGCCATTGCCAAATGGATGTATCCAACCAAATCGATGGTGCGCCAAGGCTACCTTGATAAGGTCATATTTTTTTGGATCGTTTTTATTGATAAAAGCCACAAGCTCCTGCATATAATGCGGCACTTGGATAGGTTCGGGCGGTTTATGTTCAGACTGTGAAATAAACGCCTGCTTCATTCTGTAAGCGCCTGGCGTAGTGTCGCCTTCTCGTTTTAGCCCTTTTACTGTGATGTCGTGCAGCTCCCGGATGAAGTGCTCGCTCAGCGCATCGCCAGCTTGGATACTATCCTCAATGTACACCATGGCTGTCTCAATATTTTCCATTTCTCGAATCTGGTCAGAGGGGGATTTCTGTGGGTCCTCCAACTTCATTTCCACGTAGTCAGCTAACGTGGTGTGGTTGCCTTCGATACGGGCTGAACCTAAACTTTCCAACATATGGAAAACTCTTTTCAATTGAAAGAAAACCTGCGGTGGGGTTGTCCCCTGAAGTTCCAATAGACGCAAGTGTTCCAACTCCGTTAAAACATCCACTAAGGGAGAGTCAAACAGAGGGTTGAGCAAAGCTAAATCATGATGTTTAAACACAGGCATGTCAGCACTTATCTACAATAGGGATCCAGAATATCTATAAACAAATCACATAACCCATTATATATCAAAGGATTGTAATTATTTAAATATAATAATATCTTTAATTCTATAAAAAGGTATGTTGATTGGCGCTGTTTGTGAAAAATATCCAGCAGACTAAAAAGGCACCGAGGCCCCGGCATAGGTTAGTGGTTAATTAGGTAGCTTCCTGTTAGTCAAAAGCCTTAGGTTACGCCGCCTTGGCCGTTTCCTGTGCTTGTGGCTTCTCTTTCCGTGTACATATTGCCCTTCCTTGAGATATTCGGCTGTTCTGACCCTGAAAATTGAATCTATCGTAGCCGAACATCCGCTTCTGTCCGGTTGCTGTCCCCTGGATCGGCTCCACGTAATCCCGCAAACGCCCAAAACGAATCTTCGTGTGAAGAGTAAAGTGGGCCTGCTGAGAAGTTGTGAAGCGGGCTTATCCTGCCGGAATATTTCCTGTTAAATTCCAAAATTGGTCCAGATTCGTTTGCCGACATACACTATACTATCCGGGTTGGGACCAATGCCCGGCAATGCCCCGGTTTTTTTTGGAGTCGGCTCCCTTTATTAACATCACACCCCGAGAATGATACATGAGCGACTCTCTTCCCCCATGCCCGCAGTGCAAATCCGCATACTCTTATGAAGATCGCAACCTTTTAATCTGCCCGGAGTGTGGACACGAATGGAACCCCGATGCGGCACCTGCAGAAACGGATTTGCTCGTGGTGAAGGATGCCCATGGAACCCTCTTGCAAGACGGAGACATGGTTACCCTGATCAAAGATCTGAAGGTAAAAGGCTCCTCTTCTGTGGCAAAAGTCGGTACCCGGGTAAAAATCGGCCGCCTGGTGGAGGGCGACCATAATATCGACTGCAAGATTACCGGTATCGGACCCATGATGTTAAAGTCGGAATTTGTCAAGAAGGCCTGAGATGAAAGACAAGTACTCCAACAGTCGAGTGGTCTACTCCACCGAACACGGCAGAATCTGTCCCGGCTGTGGTCAACCCGTTAAGCAATGCACCTGCCGCAAACACACATCACCCTCCGGTGATGGTAACGTACGCGTCTCCCGCGAGACCAAGGGCAGAAAAGGTAAAGGCGTCACGTTGATTAAAGGGCTGGCTATGGATGCGGCTACCCTGGCATCGATGGGCAAGAAGCTCAAAACGATGTGCGGTTCGGGCGGTACGGTCAAAGACGGCGTCATCGTGATCCAGGGCGACCATATTGAGCGTGTACTTGACTATTTGAAGGAGCAGGGCATAAAGGCCAAACGGTCTGGGGGGTGAGGACATTGTATCAATGAGTCACCCATACGGCCAATATTTCAGGTCAGCGGGCTCATAATCATAATCCCTTTCCTTCGCAACAACATCTCCGGACCTGGCATCTATTTGCAGGGGAGAACTGTCTTCCGGGTCTTTTATGGAAATCAATGCACCGACCTTTTCGTTGGGTTTTAATATGGGAACCGCCGCATCGATGGCGGTGTCTCCCTGATCGTTTAACCTTAACAAATCGACATTGACGAATTTTACCGAGTCAATCACCCCGCTCTTTAAAATAACTTTTAGCGTTATATTCTCTAAATCCGTGTTGCCGCTATTGGTTATCCACCAGTTGTAATAGGTTACCGTTCCGCCTTCCCTTGCAACCGAGTCTGTTTCATGCACGGAATAATCCAGGGAACGACGCCTTCTTATAAAAGCCGACCACAGCACGACGCCTGTCACGGCAACCAGCGCAACCATACTGAAATTGATAATATATTCCGGCATATATTATTCTCCCTGGCGGCAACAGCAGAAAATTCCCCGGCACTCTCTACGCAATCAAGCCGGGATTTGGATATTAATTTCCGGGTCGTCCTTCATTTTCTGAATTGCGCCTTCCAGATTTAATTCATCGGAGTTAATTTCATTCTGTTCCAGGAGGCGGGCCACAATGTCATCCTGCTCCAGGACGGTGATTTTACCGTTTAATTTTTTAACAAAGGCCGCCCAGGGCACGAAGTATGTTAGCGGGAACTTCTGGGTTTCGTGGGGGGAGATATCAATATTCAACCCGGAGACAAACACCACCTGCTTCCCAATATAATCCTTGGTGTTCACCATCGTTCGGTAAGTGCGGTCAAACTCTGCCTGGGTATTGGCTTGCGCGGCCGTCAGCAAGGGAAATTTCGATGCGACGATCCAGGGCATCGGGGGGACAAGATTCTCCTCAAGAAGCCCGTGAGTTTCGGGGTCCCCCGAAACGTGCCGCTTGAAACCGAAGAGTTCGGGCAGAAGGTTATCACCAATCGTTTGCCGCCCCTTCTCCGGCCACGCCGCATCCCCCAGGAGCGCATGCAGTTCCGAGGAGGCGGCGTAACATTTTGAGGTACTGTAGGCTCTGCGCTGGCGGTATTTTCCATGTTTATCCACTTCGACAAATCTGTCCATGTGGAGATACAGGCCCTCGATCTTGTTTTCATTCAGAATCTGGTTGTCAATCGAGACCAGAAGCTCGTTATTCTTACAATGAAGAAAAATATTTTCTTTGGCAAAGGTGTACTCATCCAGGTACCAGTCCAGCACAGAATGAATCTTTCCGCAGGAAGGGGTGGTCTCAAAATGCTCGGTGTGCCTGCGATGATAAATTCCGAAGGATCCGCTTTCCGGATCATAACCGACATGGCTGGCATGGATGATGATCAGGTCCTTTCCATGCTCCGCATGAGGACCGTGGCGGTCGGTGGCCACTATGCCCCCGACCCTTCCATGATTAAAAGGGAAGGCTCCAAAATGCTTGGCAATGATAATGCCGGGATAACCCTGGTTTTCATCGGAACAGTAGGCCCGGGAGGGTAACATTTTCCCGGGCTCAAAACCCAGCGATCGGCAGAAATTATACAGCCGGGGCACAAAATAGTAATAGGGGAATGCGGTGTCCTTGAGAGTGAAGTCCTCCAACGCACCTTTGATGTTGATATTCGCGGAATACATGTTAATTATCTGCCTTTCATTTTGGGATGATACTTTTCGGTGGGCTGCCGCCGGCC
>JAOUPX010000139.1 GCA_029879645.1 Nitrospinota bacterium | reverse complement strand
GGAACCATGCGGTGTGTTTGAATGTTTATTCCTGTATTGATCATGCCCCTATTCTGGGGAATTCATGTGCAAGGGGTATGGCGGCTACAGGGAAATTTTCAGGAATTTCAGTGCAAATTTTGTGCAGAACACTGTAGGAATGGTTAAATTAACGATTTCTAAATTGATCTTGAAATATAAGGATGAATGATGAGTTGGTGGGATTACTTGTTATAGGGGAGTGGTTGTCTGAGTGGCGTCCCAGGTGAGTCCGAACTTTGCGAGGTATTTACGGAGCCGGTCGGCATCGTTAAGGGTTTTCTTTTTTGTTCTGGATTTTGCGAATAAAATACGACCGGCATCCGACATGCTTTTGGTGGATTGACATACCTGGAGCACCTTGAGTAATTGAGGCTTGTCAAACAAGTCCAGTTGTAATGCTTTTTCTTCTCCCAAAATATCGATCATTAAATGATCCTCTGAAGAGTCCCCGGTTTTTGTCCAGGATAAAATGAGGCGATCGATTTCCTCTTTTACGATACCCAAGTCGATTCTTCCACCGGCCATCAGTGTGGCCATCCGATTGATGGCGGCGTTCAGGTCCCTGAAGTTGCCGTCCCACTTGGCCCTTTGCGATACAGCAAAATCCAAAAAGGCCTTCCGGGCTTCCTTGTTGAAGGTGACGTGAGTGTTGTTGAGTCGGGAGAATTCATCCAGCTCATATTGGATATTCGGTTCGATGTCTTCCTTTCGGTCGCGCAACGGCGGCAGAGTAAAGGTCCACAGGTTGATACGCGCCAGCAGATCCTCTCGGAAATCGCCAGCTCCCTTCTGCAAATTTTTATTGGTCCCAGCAATCAGTTGGAAGTCGCTTGACGATTCCTTGTCTGCTCCCAGCGGCAAAAATGTTTTTTCTTCGAGAGCCCGCAAGAGCATGGCTTGTTCGTCTGCCCCCAATTCGCCTATTTCATCCAGAAACAATATCCCTTTGTGGGCTTTTTTGAGGAGCCCCGGACGGTCCTGCATGGCTCCGGTAAAGGCGCCCTTGATATGGCCGAATAAAGCCGACATGGCCGCTTCGCCGCGAATGGTGGCGCAATTGATTTCGACAAACTCGCCTTCCACTTGCCGTCTGGTTTTTTTTAATTGGTAAATGCGTTTGGCTAATTGAGATTTACCCGCGCCGGTGGGGCCCATCAGTAAAATGGGAGATTTGGAAGCAATCGCCACTTTTTCAATTCTCTCCATCAATTGGTTGAAGTAGTTGTTTTTCGTTTCTATCCCCGACTTTAAAAAAGAAACGCCCTCAATCTGCTCTTTTCGAAACCGTGAGGCGATGCGGTCGTACTTGGAAAGATCGAGATCGATAATGGTGTAGGTTCCCGGGCGGTTATCTCTATCTTGTCGCACAGGAGGTGAGGTTTGAATTAATTTTCCCGGAAGATAATGAGACTCGGTCAACAGATATAAACAAATCTGCGCCACATGGGTACCGGTGGTGATATGGATAAGATAATCTTCCTTGTCTGTATCAAATGCATATGACCGGCTGAAATCGTGCAGGGCGGCATATACCTCTTCCAGATTCCACGGATTCCTGAATTGAATATTGTGAAACCGGGTTTGCGTTTCGGGCGACACGGTTTGGATGTCCTGTTCGATCTGGTGGCTGAGTTTTTTAAATCGTTTTTGAGTCAACAGTTCAAGGCGGTCCACCAGAAAATCCTCGTGCTGGCACAGGGAGACGCTCGGTCTCCATCGAGACCATCGCGCCTCAGAAACCCCGGCATCCAACACCGTTCCCAGAAACCCAATGACTACCGTCTTTTTCATATAAATTAATATATTTATTTATAAAAATTTATAATAAAGAATTGCTCTGGGATTGTCAATAATTACCCTTGAATTAGAAGTTATTCTTTATCTATTTGAAAATAAGCCGATTATTTTGGTTTTCGAGTCTGCGGAGCTTTTGGCACGCAATGTGAAATAGAGTTTAATTAAAGCATGATGCACTCTTAGATTCAGGAGAATTCCAATGGCTAACAAAACTCTTTTCCAGACCGTGGTGGGTAAGTTGATTCCCAAAGCGGACACCGTAAATGAAGAAGGTGCGCCCGCATATCAGTTAAGCCCTAAGCATTCCCTGGCCCAGTTTGCGGCCACCGGGTGTTTGAATGCAACCTTCTACGCGACGGCTCAGGGCCAGTTGAAGCAGATTCTTGAGCTGTGCGACGGATTGGAACCGGAGTTTATTGCGAAGACGGCAGTGTATTGCCGGGAGAAGGGTTTCATGAAGGATGTGCCAGCGCTGTTGTGCGCTGTTCTTTCGGTGACTGATCCGGAAGCTTTAAAGAAAGTATTTCACCGGACGATTGATAACGGAAAAATGTTGCGGAACTTTGTACAGATTATGCGGTCGGGGGCGGTCGGCCGGAATTCGTTAGGATCACTTCCAAAGAGATTGATTCGGGAATGGCTGGCCGCCCACAGGGGCGAGACGCTCTTCAGGACCACGGTGGGTCAGAACCCTTCTCTGGCGGATGTCATCAAGATGGTGCATCCACGCCCGGAATCGAAAGCCCGCGAGGCGCTGTATGGTTACATATTGGGAAAAGAACATAACGCAGATAGGCTCCCGGAACTGGTTCAGGCATTTGAGTCATTCAAAAAGGATAAAAGCTTGCCGGTTCCGAACGTGCCGTTTCAGATGTTAACGGCTTTGGACCTGGGTAGCGCGGAGTGGACCGAAATCGCCCGCAATGCTCCCTGGAGAATGACGGTTATGAATCTCAATACATTTGCGCGGCATGGTGTATTTGATCCGGAAAGTAGTTCGGAAGAGGTCAACAGGCTGATTGCCGAACGTATCCGGAACCCGGAGGCTATTGGGAAAGCAAAAGTATTTCCTTATCAGGTCATGGTGGCTTATACCATGTTGAACGAAAAGGTCCCTCCGGAGATAAAGGAAGCGTTGCAGGATGCGATGGAAATCGCAATTAAGAACGTTCCGGAATTCGGTGGAAAGGTTTATGTATGTCCGGATGTATCCGGTTCGATGACGCATGGGGCGGTCACAGGTTACCGCAAAGGATCGACCAGTTCGGTTCGTTGCATCGATGTGGCCGCCCTGGTGGCAGCAGCGATTGTGCGGAAAAACTCTGATGCGGAAGTGATTCCGTTTGAGCAGGACGTTGTTTCCATAAATATCAATTCCCGTGATTCGGTAATGACCAATGCCGAGAAATTGGCGGGCATTGGTGGCGGTGGAACCAACTGTAGTGCGCCGCTGGCTTTGCTGAACCGTAAAAAGGCCAAAGGAGATCTGGTGGTTTTCGTTTCCGATTACGAGTCCTGGGTAGATGCAAAAGGTTATTATGGTACGGCAACGCTCCGGGAGTGGAATATTTTCAAGAAGCGCAATCCGGAAGCTCAGTTGATTTGTATCGACATACAGCCGTATCGGCACAGCCAGGCACCGGAGCGGGAGGATATCCTGAATATCGGCGGATTTTCCGATCAGGTATTCGATGTGATCTCACGCTTCACAGAAAGCGGGCAGATGGGCGACCATTGGGTCGATATTATCGATCAGGTTGAATTGTAAGTGAATGAGAAGTCGAATGCTTTTGAAACTACACACTTTCCCTGTGACTTTGTGTCTCAAAAAATTTTGTCGGCTTCTTTTTAAACCTATACTGTGAATGGTGAATGCTGGCATGACTACATCATTAAAACATGAAGGGTTAATAGCCAGTCCTGGGTTTGATATTCAGGAAAGTCATGCTGTAACTTGTCACCATTTGTCTAGATGATAAATTTGCGGAGAATGCTGAAGAAACTACATTCGAAATGTTGCTGTCCCGGGTTCGAGTCCCGGTCGCCCCGAAAAGGGCGGTAGCTCAGATGGTAGAGCGCAGATGTTTCTTCAAAACTTGTCACCGCTTCAAATTGTGGAAGGAATGCAGGCAAGACTACATGGTACGGTCTTAGACTCAGAGGGTTCGAACCCCTCCCTTTGAAAAAAACAGAGGATGTCTTGCCGCCACTTGTCCTTCTTTTTTTGATAGTTGTTCAGGAGAAAGAAAATGAAAAAGGTCAATTATAATATTTTGAAGAGTGATAAAGGTGTTCCTGTGAAGGCTTGGACCAAGGGTGTTCCATTGGAGCAGGAAGCGGAACAGCAGTTGATGAATGCCGCGCAGATGCCTTTTATCCATAGTCATATTGCTGTCATGCCCGATGTGCATTGGGGCCTGGGAGCGACTATTGGAAGTGTAATTCCAACAACCAAAGCCATCATTCCGGCGGCGGTCGGTGTAGATATCGGGTGCGGCATGATGGCGGTCCGGACCAGTCTGAAGGCAACCGATTTGCCTGAAAATCTGAAAGAAATCCGCTCCAATATTGAAAAGGCGGTTCCTCATGGCCGAACGAGCAACGGCGGACGGGGAGATCGCGGTGCCTGGGCAAATATTCCTGAACTCCAGGCGGAGGTATGGAAAGATCTGGCACCGGGGTTGAAATCCATTGCTGAAAAAAATCCCAAGGTGATGAGAAAGCACACGAACAACGTCAACCATCTGGGAACTCTGGGTACCGGAAATCATTTCATAGAAGTGTGCCTGGACGAAGTGGATCAGGTATGGTTCATGTTGCACAGCGGTTCCCGCGGCATTGGTAACCGGATCGGGACATATTTTATCGATCTGGCAAAAGAGGACATGCGTCGATGGCATATCAATTTACCGGATATCAACTTGGCCTATCTGCCGGAAGGCTCGGACCATTTTGACGAGTATGTCGAAGCGGTGGAATGGGCGCAGGTATTTGCCAAAACCAACCGCGAGTTGATGATGAAGGCTGTGATTAAAGCCGTGCAGAGTTCCAAGGACATTCCGCATTTTGAAGCCAATTTGGAAGCGGTCAACTGTCATCACAACTATGTATCGCGCGAGAATCATTTTGGTAAAAACGTTCTGGTGACCCGGAAGGGCGCAGTACGTGCCCGACTGGGAGATATGGGTATCATCCCCGGAAGTATGGGAGCAAAATCCTACATCGTTCGCGGACTGGGCAACAAGGATAGTTTTGATAGTTGCAGTCACGGCGCGGGCCGAACCATGTCGCGTGCCGAGGCCAAGCGACGCTTTTCTGTAGCCGATCATGTTAAAGCTACCGAAGGCGTGGAGTGTCGTAAGGACGAGGATGTGATCGATGAAACCCCTGCGGCTTACAAGGATATTGATGCGGTGATGGAAGCTCAGAAAGATTTGGTGGAAATCGCACATACTCTGCGTCAGATCGTTTGTGTTAAAGGGTAGAAGTTTCTAGTTGAATATTTTAAGACTGGGAGGGCGTTATGGTTGAAATTGATGGTTCGCAAGGTGAAGGGGGAGGGCAGGTATTGCGGACCTCCCTCGCGTTGTCGATGGTGACCGGCCGTCCTTTTCGTATTGTAAATATCAGGGCCGGGCGGAAGAAGCCGGGATTGATGCGCCAGCATCTCACCAGTGTCAACGCGGCGGTGGAAGTGTGCCAGGCTCAAGTGAAGGGGAATAGTATTGGCTCTCAGGAAGTGGAGTTTACTCCGGGAACGGTGAAACCGGGGAATTATCATTTCTCAGTCGGGACGGCCGGAAGCACGACTCTGGTATGTCAAACGGTACTGCCTGCATTGATGATCGCTTCTGCACCATCGACTTTGGTTCTGGAGGGAGGAACACACAATCCGTTTGCTCCACCCTTCGATTACCTGAAGCAGGTATTCGCACCCATCGTTGAGCAGATGGGACCCAAGCTTGATTTAAATATTGAAGAGTACGGGTTTTATCCGGCTGGCGGAGGAAAAGTTGAAATAGGAATCGTACCAAAGAATTCATTGGCACCCATTAATTTGTTGGAAAAAGGAGAAATCGTTTCCCAGCGGGGAGAAGTGCTTTTTGCTCATTTGCCGGACGATATCGCGTTGCGTGAGTTAAAGGTGGTTGGGAAAAGAATAGCGATAGAAGAAAACAACTTGAATCCCAGAAAGATTACTCGGTCTCCAGGTCCCGGAAATATGGTGGCTGTTATTCTGGAAAGCGAGCGAGTGACGGAAATATTCACCGAGTTTGGGAAAAGGGGAGTGCGAGCCGAGAGGGTAGCGGAAAAGGCCTGCGAGCAGGCTTTGAAGTATTTAGCGGCCGAGGTGCCGGTGGGTATTCATCTGGCCGATCAGTTATTGGTTCCAATGGCGTTGGCTGGAGGCGGATGTTTTAGAACTCTAAAGCCGGATTTGCACACGTTAACAAATATCGACGTGATCCAGAAGTTTATTGAAGTATCCTTTGAGGTTAAGCAGGAATCGGATTCTGTGTGGGAAATTGTCGTTCAACGATGAATTTTTGGGTGTGAATTTCAATTGAAGGGCGGGGATGTTCGGCGGTCCATTTCTTCGTCGGTCAGGCTCATTCTTCCTTTTAAGAAGAGGAGTTTGTTTTCTGCGATGGAGATGGCCTGTTGATTTCCGGTCTGCTTGCCCAATTGCAGAGAGATGGCAATTT